>NZ_JBHJWG010000003.1:0-262874 GCF_042266305.1 Kitasatospora sp. NPDC056076 | reverse complement strand
CTGATCCACCCCGAAGGGCTTCACCGTTCGACTTGCATGTGTTAAGCACGCCGCCAGCGTTCGTCCTGAGCCAGGATCAAACTCTCCGTGAATGTATACCGGTAATCCGGTCCACACCCGCGTTGAGCGGCACGGCAACCACCGGAATAGGGTGATCCCGCGCACTGCGTCCTCGCTAGTGTTTGTTTCAAAAGGAATCTCCAACCCCGATCAGACGATCGAGGCCGGGGATGTCAACATATCTGGCGTTGACTTTTGGCACGCTGTTGAGTTCTCAAGGAACGGACGCTTCCTTCGGACCGCCTTCCAGCGGGCCCTCCGGGCGCTTCGTTCTTTCGTGTTTCCAGCTTACCAGATGTTTTCCGCTCCGTTTTCCGGGGCTTCGTCATCCAACTCGCTGGTGTCTTCTGCGGCTTGACGCCCCGTCCGACGTTTCAAACTCTAGCCGATCCCCGCTCCGAAAAGCGAATCCAGCCGCAATCCGATAAACAGCGCACGCCGAATAAGCACCGAGCCGAGACGCGTAAAAGCGAAACGACCGGCACGAACCGGAAGTGGTGATTCAAGGGATTGGCCGCTCCGGGACCGTCCGCGCCGATGCGTGTCCGGTGCTCCCTGCCGAGCGACTAGGAAACACTACCCCTCTCCGGCGTCGGGAGCAAACGGGCCCCGGGGACCGTCCGGGTGCAGAGCGCCCGGCCCTGCTTCACGTACTCGCCGTTGGGATGGTCGTTGCCGGTGACCCAGCGCAGCGCGGTGGCCTCGTCCCGGCCACCGTCGCGGTGGCGGCGGAGCAGCCGCTCCTCGCGGACGGTGTCGTCGGTCTCGACGTACCAGAGTTCGCGCAGCAGCCGGCGGGCCTCCGGCCACGGGGCGTCCGCGGCAGCGAGGTAGTTGCCCTCGGTGATGACCAGGCGGGTGTGCGGGCGGACGACGTGGCGGGCCGCGACCGGTTCGTCCAGGGTGCGGTCGAAGTCGGGGACGTAGATGTCCTGGAACCGGTCGGCCGCGACCCTGCGCAGCAGGGCGACGTAGCCGTGGGCGTCGAAGGTGGCCGGGGCGCCCTTGCGGTGGGTCAGCCCGAGGCGGTCGAGCTGGGCCGTGGAGAGGTGGAAGCCGTCCAGCGGCAGGTACGCGGCGGTACCGGGGCCCTCGACGCGTTCGACCTCGGCGACCAGGTGCCGGGCGAGGGTGGACTTGCCGGCCGCGGGCGGGCCGACAAGTCCGAGGATCGTGCGGGCGTTGCTGCCCGGGCCGCGGAGGAGTCCGAGGGCAAGGGCGGTGAGGCGGTCCTCGTTCATGGCCGCACCCTACTCACCGGCCCGGGGCCGACGGTCGGCTCAGGCGGAGCCGGTTGCGGTGTCGGGAGCGGCGGTGGGGACGAGGGCGGGCAGCTCCAGGGTGAGCGTGCCGGCGTCCGCGTCGAGCAGGGCGGGGACGCCGAGCGGGACGGTCAGGGTGGACGGGCAGTGGCCGAAACCCAGCTCCCAGAGCACGGGCACGCCGAGGCCGCCGAGGCGGTCGGTCATCACGTCCCGGACCCGTTCGGGCCGCCCGCAGCCCTCCCAGGAGCCGAGGGCTATGCCGGCCACGCCGTCGAGGGCGCCGGAGCGCAGGAGCTGGGTGAGCAGCCGGTCGAGCTGGTACTGGTGCTCGTTGACGTCTTCGAGGACGAGGATGCGGCCCGCGTAGGAGGGGCGGGCGGCGGGCGTGCCGCGTTCGGCGACGAGTACGTGGAGGCAGCCTCCGGCGGTGACACCCCGGGCGCGGCCGGGGACGAGCGGGCCGGCGGTGGGCGAGGTGAGGACGGTGGTGGCGGCCGGGTCGAAGAGGGTCCGGCGCAGGTGCTCGGCGGTGGGGCCGTCCTCGACGAAGGAGGCGGCGGCGGCCATCGGCCCGTACAGGGTGGCGAGGCCGAGGCGCTGGGCGAAGGCCTCGTGCAGGGAGCTGACATCGCTGAACCCGATGAGGGGCTTGGGGCGGGCGGAGCGCAGGGCGGTCCAGTCGAGCAGGTCGACGATGCGGTGGACGCCGTACCCGCCCCGGGCGCAGATGACGGCGTCGACGTCGGGGTCCAGCCACGCGTCCTGGAGGTCGGCGGCGCGGTCGGCGTCGGTACCGGCCAGGTAGCCGAGGGTGGGGTGGGTGTCGAGGACGTGCGGGGCGACGGTGACCCGCAGGCCCCAGGATCGGAGGATCTCGCAGCCGGCGGTGAGGCGCCCGGCGTCGATCGGGCCGCTGGGGGCGACGACGGCGATGTGGTCGCCGGGGCGCAGCTGCGGCGGGCGGGTCAGTCCCTGGCCGGGCGTGGTCGGTTGCTGGTCCATGGACCGGACCTTTCGGGGAAGGGGCGGGCTGTGGGCGGCCTCGGGGTGTGGTCGAGGCCGCCCGGTGACGATATGCCCGCCGGTCGACCGGCCGATGTCCGCAGACGGGCCCGTCACGGGGCGCCGGTCGACTTGAGGGCCGTTCAGATCGCGCCCATCACCTCCCGCACCTCGGCGAGAGTGGTGTCGGCAATGGCGTTGGCCCGTTCGGCACCCTCGCGCAGGACCTGCCGCAGGTGGCCGCGGTCGGCGGCGAGCTCGGCGCGGCGGGCGCGCAGCGGGCGGAAGTACTCGTTGACGGACTCGATGACGGTGCGCTTGAGGGCGGCCGCGCCGCCGTCGCCGACCTCCTCGGCGATCGCCTTCGGGTCGCGGTCCTGGCAGAGCGCCGCGAGCAGGACGAGGCCGGACACCTCGGGGCGGCCGACCGGGTCGTAGCCGATGCGGCGGTCGGCGTCGGTCTTCGCGCCGCGGATGATCCGGGCGGTGGTGTCCTCGTCGGCGCCGAGGGCGACGGCGTTGCCGCGGCTCTTGCTCATCTTGCCGCCGTCGGTGCCGAGCAGCATCGGGGCGTCGGAGAGCAGCGCCCGGGGGCGGGGGAACACGGCGCTGCCGTCGGCGTGCGGGTAGCGCTCGTTGAAGCGGCGGGCGACGGTGCGGGCGACTTCGAGGTGGGGCAGCTGGTCCTGGCCGACCGGGACGAGGTCGGCCTTGCAGAACAGGATGTCCGCGGCCTGGTGGACGGGGTAGGTGAACATCAGCCCGTTCACGGCGGCCTGGCTGGAGTGGGCGATCTCGTCCTTGACGGTGGGGTTGCGGCTGAGTTCGGCGACGCTCACCAGGCTGAGGAAGGGCAGCAGCAGCTGGTTGAGGGCGGGAACGGCGCTGTGGGCGAAGATCGTGGCCCGTTCGGGGTCGAGGCCGGCGGCGAGGTAGTCGAGGACGAGGTTCTCGGTGTGTTCGGCGAGCCGGTCGGCGATGTCGCGGTCGGTGATGACCTGGTAGTCGGCGACCAGGACGAACATCTCGACGCCCTGGTCCTGCAGCCGGACCCGGTTCTGCAGGGTGCCGAAGTAGTGGCCGAGGTGGAGCGGGCCGGTGGGGCGGTCGCCGGTGAGGACCCGGTGGGAGGACGGGTCGTCGATCCGGTCCTGGGCGGTGAGGTCGGACGTGCCGGCGGTCATGGCCGTGGTGGCGACCGCACCAGCGGTGGTGGTGGCGGCGGTGGCGGCAGTGGTGGTGGTCATCGGGTTTCTCCCTCGGTACGGCGGCGGTGGCGGCCGTCCGGGGCGAGGGGCCCGTCCCGTGGGGAAAACGCGACAGGGCCGTCCATCCCGGACGGCCCTGTGGTCAGGCGAGTGGGGTGGCCGTCCTAGGACGGCCACCAGCACAGGCCCACGAAGCGCTTCATAGCTCCAACGATAGCGCCGGCCCCCTGCACCGGTCACCCGGTTCAGGTCTCCTGCACCGGCCCCCTGCACCGATCCCCGACACCGTGGACCGGCGTCAGTCCTCCACGACCAGGGCCCGGGTGTCCTGCCGCAGCGTCTCGCCGCGGAAGAACTCCGGGCGGATCCGGCCGTACCAGGTCATCAGCGCGGCACCGAGTAGCAGGATGCCGACGCCGATCACGAACACCGAGCCGACGCCGAACACCGCGCCGCTGCCGTAGTCGGGGGACCAGGCATCGGTCAGGGTCTGGAGGAGGACGGCGCTCAGCAGCAGGCCGCCGAGCAGCGGGGCGACGCCCTTGAGCAGCAGGTCGCGCGGGCTGTCGCGGAGCGAGTGGCGGAAGTGCCGGACGCAGGCGAAGGCGGTCAGCGCGTAGTAGAAGCAGATCATCAGACCGAGCGCCAGGATGGTGTCCTGGACGACGTTCTCGCTGATCAGGCTCATGCCGACGTAGAAGACGGCGGTGGCGAGGCCGGCCGCGACGGTGGCGTAGCCGGGCGTGCGGAAGCGCGGGTGGACGGTGCCGAAGCGCGGCGGCACGGCGCGGTAGGCGCTCATCGCGAGCAGGGTGCGGGCCACCGGGATGAAGGTGGTCTGCAGGCTTGCGGCGGCGCTGGCGACGACGGCCAGGAACAGCAGGATGCTCCACGGCGAGCCGAGCACCGGGCGGGCGAGCGCGGCGAAGACGTTGTCGGCCGTGGCCGGGTTGCCGAGGCCGTCGCCGGTGCTGCCGACACCGGCGAACATCTGGGCGGCGACCGCGACCAGCAGGTACGAGCCGACCAGGGTGACCATGGAGACCATCGCGGCCCGACCCGGGGTCTTGGTGCTGCCGAGGGTCTCCTCGTTCATGGTGAGGCAGGTGTCCCAGCCCCAGTACATGAAGATGGACAGCGACAGGCCGGCGGTGAACGCGCTGAACGAGCCGACCTGGAGCGGGTTGAGCCAGGAGAACGAGAAGCCGATCGAGTCGGGCAGGTCACCGGCGGCGGCCTTGCCGATGGCGATGGCCGAGAAGAGCAGCAGCACGGCCAGCTGGAGGCCGACCAGGCCGTACTGGAACCACTTGGTGGCCGTCATCCCCCGGTAGCTCATCGCGGTGGCGCCGGCGATGAGCAGCACCACCGTGAGCAGATGGACGGCCTTGTTCTGGTCGAGCCCGGCGATCCAGCTGCTGCCGGTCATCTCACCGAGCATCAGGTAGAGGAACTCCGTCGCCACGCCGGCCAGGTTGGAGAGCACGATGATGGTGGCGACGGTCAGTCCCCAGCCGGCCATCCAGCCGACCCGGGGGCCGAAGGCCCTGACCGTCCAGGTGAAGGACGTACCGCAGTCCGGGAAGTCCTTGTTCAGCTCCTTGTACGCGAACGCGACGAGCAGCATCGGCAGGAAGCCGGCCAGGAACACGGCCGGCATCTGGACGCCGACCGCGGTGACCGTCGGCCCGAGCGTCGCGGTCAGGCAGTACACCGGGGCGACGGTCGAGACGCCCAGCACCACGCTGCCCAGCAGGCCCACCGAGTTGCCCCGTAGACCCTTGTCCCCCGCTCCCCCAGCCGCCCCCGGTTCGGGAACGCCACCACTGGTGCCACTGACCGGGGCACCCTGCGGAGCACCGGGCGCCGTTGCCCGGCCGCTGCTTGTGTGCTCTGAGAGCTGCTGATCAAACACCAGCGCACTCTAAGCCGCGCGAAGAAGGTTGAATAGACCAACTCTTGGTGATTTTGTGCACTGATGATGACCTTTGGCCTCCTCGGTGCGCACCCCCGTGCGGAGGGTGCGCTCGGCAACGGGATAGGTTTGCCTCACCTAACCTCGACCGTCCGGTCCCGACCGTGAAGGAGCGTCGCGTGGCCCCCGACTCCGACGACCCGAACCTGGCCCCCACCCCCGCCCTCGTCCCCGCCGTCGTCGCCCGCACCCCCAGCCGGCGCCGCTTCCTCGCCACCGGAGTGACCGGCGCCGCCGTGCTCGGCCTCGGCGGGCTCCTCGCCGCCTGCGGCAGTTCGGGGGGCTCGGGCGGCTCCGGCGGGTCCGGGGGCGGCAGCGGTGCGAAGCCGGGCAGCGGCGGCTCGCCGGACCAGAAGTCGGTGAAGCAGGGCGGCGACGACTACGCCGGTGTCATCGAGAAGATGAAGGGCTTCGGGACCGACGCCGCCCCCGGCGTCTACCCGCGCACCGTCAAGCACGCCATGGGCGAGACCGTCATCCCCGCCAGGCCCACCCGGGTCGTGGTGCTGGACACGGGCGAGCTCGACAACGTCGTCTCGCTCGGCATCCAGCCGGTCGGGGTCGTCCACACCGACGGCTCCAAGTCGCTGCCCTCCTACCTCAAGGACAAGGCGGGCAGCCCGGCCGCCGTCGGCACCATCAACAGCCTCAACCTGGAGGCGATCGCGGCGCTCAAGCCCGACCTGATCCTCGGCAGCCAGCTGCGCGCCCAGGACCAGTACGCCCAGCTGTCGAAGATCGCGCCGACCGTCTTCTCACTGCGCCCCGGCTACCCGTGGAAGCAGAACTTCCTGCTCAACGCCAGCCCCTTCGGCCTGCAGACGGAAGCCAAGACGCAGCTCGACGCCTACCAGGCCGCCGCCACCGCGATCGGCGCCGCCCTCGGCGGCAAGCGGCCCACCATCACGCCGCTGCGCTTCATGCCCGGCCGGACCAGGCTCTACGCCGAACTCTCCTTCATCGGCACCATCCTCACCGACGTGCCGCTGCCGCAGCCCGCGATCGAGCAGGTCAAGGAACTCGCGGTGGAGGTCAGCCCGGAACAGATCGACAAGGCCGACGCCGACTGGATCTTCTACGGCGTGTACGGCAGCCCCAGTTCGACCAACCAGGACGCGGTGCTGGGCGGGGCGCTCTGGAAGACCCTCGGGGCGGTCAAGTCCGGTCAGGCGCGGCCGGTTTCGGACGAGACCTGGTTCCTCGGGCTCGGCGTGACGGCGGCCAACGCGGTGCTCTCCGACCTCAAGGGCTTCGTCGCGTCCGGGAGTTGAGCCGATACGCCCGGTAGGGGCCGCCGCTGATCACCCGGTGGTCACGGCGTGCTCCCGGGCGCCCGTGCGGGAATGACGCTTGGAGCTGGTGGCGCGGTGCGGGAGGATCGTCGGGACCGTCCCCCGAAGGGCCCGCCGATGACTTCGCTCCACCCCGGTTCCACCGACCCCGCCCCGCCCGGACCGTCCGGGACCGCTGCGGACGGTGCCGACTCCTCGCCCCCGACCGACGGGCCCCGCCCGCCCGGCGCGGGGGCGCCGATCTGCTCGATCGCGACGGCGGCCGACGTCGGCGCGCCCGGCGCCCCGGGCGCCCTCGTCCGCCACGACTCGGTGCCGCAGCCGCGCACGCCGGAGGACGTCGAAGCGCGGCTCCGGCGCGCCAAGGCGGATGGCGCTGCGGCAAATGGCGCTGCGGCAAATGGCGCGACAGCGGACGGCGGCGGCGCTGCCGGCGGTTCCGCGGACGGCGGCACCGACGACTGCGGCGCTGCCGACGGCGGTACGGCGAGCGACACGACGAGCGGCGCGGCGACCACGGCACGGCTCCGGGAGGCGTTCGCCGACCGGCTGCGGGCCGCGCGCGCCGAGGGGCGCTCGCTCGCCGAGCTGGCGGCCGCGTGCCGCCGGCCGGTGGCGGAGGTACGGGCGCTGCTCGGCGAGGCCGAGGAGGCGTCCGAGGCGGACTCCGAGGTGGACTCCGGGCCCGAGGCCGACGCCGGTACCGGCGTCCACGCCGGTGCGAGTGCCGGTTCGGGTGCGGGCTCCGCCTACGACCGGACCGGGTCGGGGTTCGTCCGGTTCGAGCGGACCGCAGCGCCCGTCGAGGGCAACCGGCCCGCAGCGGTGGCGCGTTCGGGGCGCGAGGAGCTCCGGAGCCTCGGCTCGCGGCGGCCGTCGCCGTCCCGCCGACTGCGTCGGATGCACCCGCCGGCCGGCCCGACCGGGCAGGAGGCGGCCGCACGGGAGACGGCCGCGACCGACCCGGCCGGCACCCGGCCGCCCGGTGCGGGGTGGACGGGTACACCGACCGGTGCAACGGGGCCGGTGGCCGGTCACCCGACCACCGCGCCCCCGGAGCCCGGGGCGAACGCCGCGTACCGGGCCGGCACCGGGCTCGGGGTCGGGACCGGAGTGGGGACCGGAGTGGGGGTCGAAGGCGCGACTGCTGTCGGCGCTTCCCTCGGGACCGGTACCGAGGCAGCCCGGGCCGAACCGCCGCTCGGCATCCTGATCGGCGGCAGCCCGGTCCAGTCGGACGCCGTGGGCCGCCCGGAGGAGCGGACACCGGTCCGGGTGACGGCGGAGCCGATCCGGGTCGGTCGCGGGACCAGCCTGGTCGTACTGCCCTCCTGGCGTCCCGCCATCGCCGTCTCGGTGTCGACCGAGCAGCTGATCATCGAAACCGGGCTCACCGTCGAGCAACTGGCCGGCGCCCGGCTGACGGTGCGGATGAACCCGTGGGCGCTGCACGACCGGGAGCTGGACCTGCACGGCTGGGAGCTCGGCCCGGCCGGGCCGGGCGGACGGGCCGCCCGACGCGGCGGACGCGGTCAGGCGTTCGGGATGTAACCGAGGTCGACGGGCACCGGAGGGCGCCCGTCGACCGCCCAGCCCGCGCGGACGGGCTCCAGCAACTCCGGTAGCCGGGGCGGCCAGAGTGCGTCCGCGTTCTCGTCGGCGAGCTCGGCCGGGGTCCACCAGCGCCAGTCGAGGATCCGGTCCTGGGCGTGCACCGCACTGACATCGCCGACCGGGCCGCGGTGCGGTCCGCGGGTGAGGTAGATGTGCTCGTGCTGGCGGACCGGGGTTCCGTGCCAGGTGAAGTCGTGCTCCCAGGTGCAGAGCAGCGGGCCCGGTTCGAGATCGGTCCAGCCGGTCTCCTCCCACAGTTCGCGCCGGGCGCCGACCAGCGGGGTCTCACCCCGCTCCAGCCCGCCGCCGGGCATCGTCCAGTGGACGCCGACCTCGTCGTTGTCCGAACGGAGCAGGAACACCGAGCCGTCGCCGTCCAGCACCACCGTACGGGCGGCCCGGCGGGGAACGCGTCGGTGCGGTCGCAGCAGTCTTCGCATCGGGACACTCTGACAGCGCCCGCACCGGGCGTCGACCGGATCCGCCGTCCCGACGCCCCACGGGGGAGGAACCGGGGCGACCGACCGCCGCCGGATCGCAGCCGGGAGCGGCCCGCTGGCCTTACCCTGACCGCCATGCCCGTACCCTCGATCCTCTTCCCCGCCGATCCGCTCAACCCGCGCCGGCCCGATCCGCACTTCGCCTGGGAGGCCCGGCTGCTACGGGAGTTGGGCGGTGAGCACCATCTCGTCGACCACGACGCACTGCTCGCCGGACACCCCGAGGAGGCGGTCCGGCGGGTGCCCCGGGACTGCGGACCGCTCTGGTACCGGGGCTGGATGCTCCCCTCCGCCCGGTACGCCGGGTTCGCCGCCGCCCTCACCGCCCGCGGCGGCAACCTGCTGACCAGCGCGCCCGGCTACGCGGCGGCGCACGAACTGCCCGGCTGGTACGGGGTGTTCGAGGGCGCGACCCCGCCCAGCGTCTGGATCCCGTCCGACGGGACGGCGGCACCCACCCCGGCGGAACTGGCGGACGCCGTGGCCCGGCTCGGCGGCACCGGGCCGGCGATCGTGAAGGACTACGTGAAGTCCCGCAAGCACGAGTGGCACGAGGCCTGCTACGTACCGGAGTTGGCGGACCTGGCGACCGTCGGACGGGTGGTCGGGCGGTTCGTCGAGCTGCAGGGCGAGTCCCTGGCGGGCGGGGTGGTGCTGCGCCGGTACGAGGAGTTCGAGCGCGCCGACGGAACGGGCCGGGCCGCTGACGGTGCCGAGGGAGACGCGAGCGGCGCGGGAGGCGCGGGAGGCCGTGGCGGCACGGGCGGCGTCGGCAACGCGGGCGGCCCGAACGGCGCGGGCGGCGACGGGCGGGCGGTGGAGGTCCGGGTGTGGTGGCTCGACGGTCGGCCGATCCTGGTCGGCCCGCACCCGGACACCCCGCACCAGCGGGTCGAGCCCGACCTCACCCACGTCCCCGCGCTGGTGCGAAGACTCGGCTGCCGCTTCGTCACCACCGACCTCGCCAGCCGGGCGGACGGCTCCGGCTGGCGGGTGGTGGAGGTCGGGGACGGCCAGGTGAGCGACCTGCCGCGCGGCGTCGACGCCTCGGGCCTGCTGGCCTCGCTGATCGCCGCCTGAGCGCATCGCCCGACCGCCCGACCGCCGGACCGCCGGGCCGCCGTCGGACCGCCCGACGACCCGACCGCGGTTACCCGGCGGCGACCGTCTCGGTCGGGGCCGGGTGGCCGTCCGCGATGAACGCCTGCCAGAGCCGGGCGTACGTCCCGTCCAGCGCGAGCAGTTCGGTGTGGGTGCCGTCCTCGACCACCCGGCCGTGGTCCAGCACGACCACCCGGTCCGCGCGTTCGGCGGTGGTCAGCCGGTGGGCGATGACCAGGGTGGTGCGACCGCCGCTGAGCCGGTCCGCGGCCTGGTTGACGGCGGCCTCGGTGGCCAGGTCGAGCGCCGCGGTGGCCTCGTCCAGCAGCAGGATGTCCGGGTCGACCAGTTCGGCCCGGGCCAGCGCGATCAGCTGGCGCTGACCGGCCGAGAGGTTGCGCCCGCGGCCGGCGACCTCGTGGTCGTAGCCGCCCGACAGTCCGACGATCATGTCGTGCGCGCCGACCGCCCGGGCCGCCGCCTCCACCTCGGCCGCCGAGGCGTCCGGGCGGCCGTAGGCGATCGCCTCGCGGACCGTGCCCGCGAACAGGTACGCCTCCTGCGGCACCACGCCCAGCCGGTGGCGGTACTGGGCCAGGTCGTAGCGGGTGAGGTCCACCCCGTCGACCCGGACGGTGCCCTCGGTCGCGTCGTAGAACCGCGCGACCAGCTTCACCAGCGTCGACTTGCCCGCGCCGGTCTCGCCGACCAGCGCCACCGTCTGACCGGCGGGTATGTGCAGGTCGACGGCGCTCAGCACCTCCGGTGCGCCGTCCGCCCCGCCGTTGTAGGCGAAGCCGACGCCCTCGAAACTGATCTCGCCGCGCAGCCCCTTCGACACCGGGACCGGATCGGCCGCCGCGGCCGTGGTGGTCGGGGTGCGCAGCAGCTCACGGATCCGGCCGAGGCCCACCGAGGCCTGCTGGTAGCCGTCGAACACCTGCGACAGCTGGTTGACCGGGGCGAAGAACAGGTCGATGTAGAGCAGGTACGCGACCAGCGCGCCGACCGTCAGCGTCCCCGCGTCCACCCGGGCGGCGCCCACGATCAGCACCAGCGCGGCGGCCACGCTGGAGAGGAACTGGACGAACGGGAAGTACAGCGAGATGTAGAACTGCGCCCGGACCCTGGCCTCCCGGTAGGCGATGCCGCGGGCCACGAAGCGGTCGGTGTTGGTGTCCAGACGGCGGAAGGCCTGGACGATCCGCATGCCGGCCACGTTCTCCTGGAGGTCGGCGTTGACCGTGCTGATCAGGTCCCGGGAGCGCTCGTACTGGTCCTTGGACCTCTTCCGGAACACCAGGGTGGCGATCACCAGCAGCGGCAGCACCGCGAAGACCACCAGGGCCAGACCGGCGTCGATGATCAGCAGGGCCACGAAGATCCCGGCGAAGGTCAGCAGGCTGACCACCGCGGTGACCATTCCGGTCTGCAGGAAGGACGTCAGCGAGTCCAGGTCGGTGGTCATCCGGGTCATGATCCGGCCGGTCAACTCGCGCTCGTAGTAGTCCAGGCCGAGCCGGTTGAGGTGGGCGAAGATCTTGAGCCGGAGGGTGTAGAGCACCCGCTCACCGGTCCGGCCGCTGACCCGGTTCTCGGCGCCCTGCACCAGCCAGTCCAGCAGCACCACGACGAGCGCGGTGATCGAGGCGACCGCGACACCGGCCATCAGGCCCTTGCGGACGCCCTCGTCGATCCCGTGCCGGATCAGCACCGGCAGCACCAGCCCGGCGGCCGCGTCCAGGGTGACCAACAGGAAGGCGATGAGCAGCGGGGTGCGGAAGGGGCGCAGCAGGCGGCCGAGGCTGAAATCCGGATCCCCGGTCTCGGCCTCGGCGCGGGGGACGGCGGGGGCGTCGGCGGCCGGCGGGAGGGCGGCGACCTTGGCCAGCAGCTCGGGGTCGGCGGTGCGGGCCGCCTTGGCGAGGGCGGGGGTGGGGAGTACAGGGGTCTGCGCGGACGGCCGGTCCTTCTCCGCGGCCGGCGCGGACTCGGAGCCGGAGGCGTCGGTGGTGGCGGCGGGCTCAGCGGAGTCAGCGGGGGTATCGGCGGTGCCGGTGCTGGTGGCGGTGGCGGGCCCGGGTTGTGGCTCCGGTGCACGGCCGGCTTCCGGGTCGGTGATCAGGGCCCGGTACTGGGGACATCGGGCTTCGAGTTCCTCGTGCGTGCCGAGGTCCAGCAGTCGGCCGTGGTCCAGGACCGCGATCCGGTCGGCGAGTTGGAGGGTCGAGCGGCGGTGGGCGATCAGCAGGGTGGTGCGGCCGGTCATCACCGAGCGCAGCGCGTCGTGGATCTCCGCCTCGACCTGCGGGTCGACCGCCGAGGTGGCGTCGTCCAGCAGCAGGATCCGGGGGTCGGTCAGGATCGCCCGGGCCAGGGCGATGCGCTGGCGCTGGCCCCCGGAGAGGGTCAGGCCCTGCTCGCCGACCTTGGTCTCGTAGCCGTCCGGCAGCGCGCGGACGAACTCGTCGGCCTGGGCGGCGCGCGCGGCGGCGACGATCTGCTCGTCGGTGGCGTCCGGGCGGCCGTAGGCGATGTTGGTGCGGACCGACTCGGAGAAGAGGAAGCTCTCCTCGGGCACGATGCCGACCGCCGCACGGACCGAGTCCAGGGTGAGGTCGCGCAGGTCGTGGCCGTAGAGGCGGACGGCGCCGCCCGCCGGGTCGTAGAAGCGGGGCACCAGCTGGGCCACCGTCGACTTGCCGGAGCCGGAGGCGCCCACCAGGGCGAGGGTCTCGCCGGGGGCCAGCGCGAGGCTGAGCCCGTGCAGCACCGGGGCGGGGTGCTCGGGGTCGTAGCGGAACTCGACCCGGTCGAACTCCAGGGCGACGTCCGGGGTGCGGGGGCCGACGGTGGCGGCCGGGGCCTCGTCCGGGGCGCCGGCCGGGCGATCAGCCGCGGTGTCGGCGGGGGTGGTCCCGTCCCTCGTCAGGTCCAGGGTGAGCGCGTCCGGGCGCTCCTGGACGAGCGGGCGCTCGTCGATCAGCTGCAGCACCCGCTCGACGCCCGCCCGGGCCTGCTGGCCGACCGTGATGACCATGGTCAGCATCCGCACCGGGCCGGTCATCTGGGCGACGTAGGTGGAGAAGGCGACGAACGTCCCGAGCGAGACCCGACCGTCGACGGCCAGCCAGCCGCCGAAGGCCAGCACCGCGACCTGGGCCAGGGCCGGGATCGCCTGCATCGCCGGGTTGTAGCGGGCGTTCAGGCGGATCGACCGGAGCCGGGCGGCGAACAGGTTGCGGGAGACCAGCTCCAGCTTGTCCTGCTCCTGCGCCTCCTGACCGAAGCCCTTGACCACCCGGACCCCGCCGATCGCGCCGTCCACCACGCCCGCGACGGCGGCCGCCTCCTGCTGGGCGGCCCAGGTGGCCGGGAACAGGCGCTTACGGCTGCGCACGCTGACCCACCACAGCGCAGGGGCCATCACCACGGCTATCAGGGTCAGCGGCGGGGACAGCCAGACCATCACGCCCAGCGACATCACGAACATCAGCAGGTAGCCGGTCATCATCGGCAGCATCGAGAGCAGGCCGTTGATCAGCTGGAGGTCCGAGGTCGCGCGCCCCACCACCTGACCGGTGTCCAGGCGGTCCTGGCGGTGGCCGTCGAGCCGGCCGAGCGAGCGGAACAGGTCGCTGCGCATGTCGTGCTGGACGTCGAGGGCCAGCTGGCCGCCGTAGTAGCGACGGACCTGGGTGCAGCCGAAGACCACGACGGCGGCGAGCAGCAGCACCACCGCCCACGGGGTCAGCGAGCGGGTGTGGGCGACGATGACGTCATCGATGATCAGCTTGGTGACCAGCGGCACGAGCGCGGTGACGGCCATGCCGACCAGCGAGGCGCCGAAGGCGAGCAGCACGCTGCGACGGGACCGCCAGCTGTAGCCGATCAGGCGACGCAGCCAGCCGTCGGCCTGAGCGGCCGGGCTCGGAGCGCCGTCCGGGCTCGGAGCGGTGGCCGGGCTCGGAGTGGCGGCCGCCTCCGGTGCGGGGCCTGCTTCGGTGGCCCGCGGGCCGTCGACGGCGGCGGCCGGGTCGGGGCCGGGGGCCGGTTGGCCGCTCGGGGATTGCTCCACCATGGATCCGTGAGTCTCGGGCATATTTAGGGATGCTAACCATTTCGTCGGGTGGCCGCCACGGCATTTCCGGCCGCGCGAGGCGATCGGAACTGACTCCGGTACGGCCCGGATCGTCCGGTCCGGCGACTGGGCAACAGCTTGCGGCCTGCGGTGATTCCCGATCGAACACAGCTGCGGCCCGACGGTCCGGCCCTTGCCCCCCAGGGTCGCCCGAGAACCCGGCGCGCGCCCAGCGCCCCGGGGGCGGGCAGGCGCCGTCCTTTGGACCTAGGCCCTGTCCGGTCGGGCCCTGTCCGGTCGGGCCCTGTCCGGTCGGGCCCTGTCCGGTCGGGCCCGACCCGGGACGGTACCGGGTCGGCGACGTCGGGGAAGGGCGGCAGCGAACAGGGGGCGAACGGGCCTACGCAGGCCTGGCCCCCCGATCGACGCCCATGGCGTCGGCCGCAGCCACGGAGTCGGCGGCCGCGGCGAAGGCGCCGTGGGCGAGGGTGTGCAGCAGCGCGGCCATGCCGTCGCGCTGCAGACCGGCGCGCTCGCCCTGGGCCGGATCGGGGCCGACGCTGTGCGGGGTCGAGTTGATCAGCCCGAAGACCGCGTGCACGGCGGCCCGCGCCACGGGCTCCGCGCCGGGATCGGCGAGCGGCGGATGGGCCTGCCGGACCACGTCCACCCACAGCTCGACGTAGCCGCGCTGGAGCCGCCGGACGGTACGGCGGTCCTCCTCCTTGAGGTTCAGCAGCTCGCGGTCGTGCAGGGTGATCAGGTCGCGGTCGTTCAGGGCGAAGTCGACGTGGCCGCTGATCAGGGCGTCCAACGTGGCGGCCGGGCCGTCGCCACCGCCCGCCCGGCGTCGCCCCTCCTCCAGCAGGCGCTCGCTGATGCCGATCAGCAGGTCGGCCAGCATCGCGTCCTTGCCGGCGAAGTGGCGGTAGAGGCCGGGGCCGCTGATGCCGACGGCCTTGCCGATCTCGTCCACACCCACGCCGAGGAAGCCCCGGGCGGCGAACAGTCGCGCGGCCTCCCGGCGGATCTGGTCGCGGCGTGGGAGCGCGGAGGCTGCGGGGACGTTCGGCATGCCGCCCATCGTAGACAGTCGGGTTATCGGCCGTTAACCTGGGCGCGTAAGTTAACGTTAATTAACGTGAGGATCAGGGGCGCACCGTACTCGGCCCGCCCGCCTGCTGCCGAGGGCAAGGGAGCTCTTGGGAATGGTCATCTCAACCACCGGTGCCTCCTCCGGCGTCCGGTTCGGCGCACCGACCGGCACCGCGCCGGCACCGGGTGCCACAGCACCGATCGCCGCAGCACCGGGAGCCGCAGCACCGGCACCCCGGCTCGGCACCTCCGCCGACCCGGGCTCCGCGGCCTACCGGGCCAACACCGAGGCGCACCGGGCCCTGGTCGCCGAACTGCGCGCCAAGCTCGACGCCGCCGCCCTCGGCGGGGGCGCCAAGGCGCGCGCCCGGCACACCTCGCGCGGCAAGCTCCTCCCCCGCGACCGGGTGGACACCCTGCTCGACCCGGCGTCGCCCTTCCTGGAGCTGGCGCCGCTGGCCGCCGACGGGATGTACGACGGGTCGGCGCCCGCGGCCGGGGTGATCGCCGGCATCGGCCGGGTCGCCGGACGCGAGGTGGTGGTGGTCGCCAACGACGCCACCGTCAAGGGCGGCACCTACTACCCGATGACGGTGAAGAAGCACCTGCGCGCCCAGGAGGTCGCGCTGGAGAACCGCCTCCCCTGCATCTACCTGGTGGACTCCGGCGGCGCCTTCCTCCCGATGCAGGACGAGGTCTTCCCGGACCGCGACCACTTCGGCCGGATCTTCTACAACCAGGCCCGGCTCTCGGCCGCGGGCATCCCGCAGATCGCTGCCGTGCTCGGCTCCTGCACGGCGGGCGGCGCGTACGTCCCGGCGATGAGCGACCAGGCGGTGATCGTCCGCAACCAGGGCACGATCTTCCTGGGCGGACCGCCGCTGGTGAAGGCCGCGACCGGTGAGGTGGTCACCGCCGAGGAGCTGGGCGGCGGTGACCTGCACTCCCGCACCTCGGGCGTGACCGACCACCTGGCCGAGGACGACGCCCACGCGCTCTCCATCGTCCGCACCATCGTGTCCGAGCTCGGCCCGCGCACGCCCAGCCCGTGGCCGCTCACCGCGGCCGAGCCGCCGGCCGTCGACCCGGCCGGCCTGTACGGGGCCGTCCCGGTCGACCCGCGCACGCCCTACGACGTGCGCGAGGTGATCGCCCGGCTGGTCGACGGCAGCCGCTTCGCCGAGTTCAAGGCCGAGTACGGCGCGACCCTGGTCACCGGCTTCGCCCGGATCCACGGCCACCCGGTCGGCATCGTCGCCAACAACGGCGTGCTGTTCTCCGAGTCGGCCGTCAAGGGCGCCCACTTCATCGAACTGTGCGACCAGCGCGGCATCCCCCTCCTCTTCCTGCAGAACATCACCGGCTTCATGGTCGGTCGGCAGTACGAGGCGGGCGGCATCGCCAAGCACGGCGCCAAGATGGTCAACGCCGTGGCCTGCACCCGGGTCCCGAAGCTGACCGTGGTGATCGGCGGCTCGTACGGAGCCGGCAACTACTCGATGTGCGGCCGGGCCTACTCACCCCGCTTCCTGTGGATGTGGCCGGGCGCCAAGATCTCCGTGATGGGCGGCGAGCAGGCGGCCTCCGTACTGGCCACCGTCCGCCGTGACCAGTTGGAGTCGCGCGGCGAGGAGTGGCCGGGCGAGGCGGAGGAGGAGTTCAAGCGCCCGGTCCGCGAGCAGTACGAGCGTCAGGGCAGCGCCTACTACGCCACCGCCCGGCTCTGGGACGACGGCGTGATCGACCCGATGGACACCCGCACCGCCGTCGGTCTCGCCCTCACCGCCTGTGCCAACGCCCCGCTGGCGCCGCCCGCTCCGTTCGGTGTCTTCCGCATGTGACCGCTCCGGGGTGGCCGCCCCGACGCGACCACTCCAGTGCGGGCACTCCGACGCCACCGCTCCGGTGACCCCGCTCTTCCGGGTGTGACTCCTGCGGCGCCGGTCCGACGACCGGGCCGGCGCCGCAACCGCCCACCGCCACCTCCTCTCTTACGGCTCCCCTCGACCCGGAGGAACGCCTCCCATGTTCGACACAGTTCTGGTCGCCAACCGCGGTGAGATCGCCCTGCGGGTGATCCGCACCCTGCGGCGGCTCGGTGTCCGCTCGGTCGCCGTGTTCAGCGACGCGGACGCCGACGCCCCGCACGTCCGCGAGGCCGACATCGCGGTCCGGCTCGGCCCGGCCGACCGCAGCGACAGCTCGGCCGCCGAGACCTACCTGCGCACGGATCAGATCCTCGCCGCCGCCCGCCGCACCGGCGCCCAGGCCGTCCACCCCGGCTACGGCTTCCTCGCCGAGAACCCCGGCTTCGCCCGCGCCTGCGCCGACGCGGGCCTCGTCTTCATCGGACCACCTCCCGGTGCGGTCGAGCTGATGGGTGACAAGATCAACGCCAAGGAGGCCGTCCGGACCGCCGGCGTCCCCGTGGTCCCCGGCAGCCAGGCCACCGCGCCCACCGACGAGGACCTCGTCGCCGCCGCCGACGAGATCGGCTACCCCGTCCTGCTCAAGCCCTCCGCCGGTGGTGGCGGAAAGGGCATGCGCCTGGTGCGGGACCCGGCCGAGCTGCCCACCGAGATCGCCGCCGCCCGCCGCGTCGCCCGGACCGCCTTCGGCGATGACACCCTGCTGCTGGAGCGGTGGGTCGACCGGCCGCGCCACATCGAGGTGCAGGTGCTCGCCGACGCCCACGGCACCACCGTCCACCTCGGCGAGCGCGAGTGCAGCCTCCAGCGCCGCCACCAGAAACTGATCGAAGAGGCTCCCTCCGTCCTGCTCAATGCCGAGACCCGCGCCGCGATGGGCGCTGCGGCCGTCCGCGCCGCCGAGTCCTGCGGCTACACCGGGGCCGGCACCGTGGAGTTCATCGTCCCCGGCATCGACCCGGACGCCCCCGCCTCCGCCGCCGAGGGGGTGCGGGACTTCTTCTTCATGGAGATGAACACCCGCCTCCAGGTCGAGCACCCCGTCACCGAACTCGCCGTCGCCGTCGGTCCGGAATCGGCCCGACTGGACCTGGTCGAGTGGCAACTGCGCGTCGCCTCGGGCGAGCCGCTCTCCTTCGGCCAGTCCGACGTCTCCTTCCTGGGCCACGCCATCGAGGCCCGCATCTGCGCCGAGGACCCGGAACGGGACTTCCTGCCCACCGGCGGTCGCATCCTCACCCTGGACGAGCCCCAGGGCGAGGGCATCCGCGTCGACTCCGGGGTCGCCCCCGGAACCGTCGTCACCAGCGCCTACGACCCCATGCTCGCCAAGGTCATCGCGTACGGGCCCGACCGCCCGACCGCGCTGCGCCGGCTCCGCGCCGCGCTGGCCGACACCCGCATCCTGGGTGTCACCACCAACACCGGCTTCCTGCGCCGACTGCTCGCCCACCCCGACGTCGTCGCCGGCCGACTGGACACCGGCCTGGTGGAACGGACGGCCCAGCAGCAGCCGGCCCTGCTCGTCGCACCGCACTCTCCGTCGAACGCGGCAGCCCCGACTGCGGCGGCCCCGGACGCGGCAGCCCCGACCGCGACCGATCCCGCCGACGCCTCGGCATCCGAACCGCCGTCACCTGCCCACCTCCTCTACTACGCGGCCGCGCTGGCACGGCACCTGGACCTCACCCCGGCCGCCGACCCCGGCGGCTGGACCGACCCGTTCTCCCTCCCCTCCGGCTGGCGCCTCGGCGGCACCCCCGCCTGGACCACCCACCGACTCCGGACCCCCGGCCAGGACCCGGTGTCGGTGCGCATCCGTTCGATCACTGCGGGCAACGTAACCGACGCCACTGACAATGCGTCCGGGGCCGCCCGCGAGGTGGAGCTCCAGCTGGACGCCGGGCCCGTCCACCGCGCCCGCGCGACCCTGGTGGCCGAGCGGCTGCACCTGACCGTCGACGGCCTGCAGACCGCCTTCGCGCTGGCCACCGACGCCACCCCCGGCCTCCCGGCCGGCCCGGTGACCTGGCTCGGCATCGAGGGCGACGCCTGGCCGATGCACGCCTACGACCCGGTCGTCGAGAGCGCCGGCGGCGCCTCGGCGCACCACGGCGCGCTGACCGCCCCGATGCCCGGCACCGTCACGGTCGTCAAGACCACGGCGGGCGAGACGGTCCGCAAGGGCCAGCCCCTGCTCGTGCTGGAGGCCATGAAGATGGAACACGTGATCGCCGCGCCGCACGACGGCGTGGTGGCCGAACTGCGGGCCACCGCCGGCGCCACCGTCGCGATGGAGGACCTGCTGGTCGTGGTCACCCCGGCCGAGGCGGCCGCCGAGCCCGCGGAGGTGCGGTCGTGACGTCCCCGGAGACCCCCGCCACGGAGACCCCCGCCACGGGGACCGCCACCCGCGAGCCCGACGCGCTCGACCTGGGCCTGCCCGACCCGGTCCGCGCCCCCGGCCTGCCCGAGGAGGTCCGGATCCACGAGGTCGGGCCGCGCGACGGGCTGCAGAACGAGAGCTCCCTGGTGCCCGTCGAGGTCAAGGCCGAGTTCATCGGCCGGCTCGCCGCCGCCGGGCTGCGGACCGTCGAGGCGACCAGCTTCGTTCACCCGAAATGGGTACCCCAGCTCGCCGACGCCGAGGAGCTGGTCCCCCGGCTCGCCGGCCTGCCGGAGCGCCACCCCGGTCTGCGGCTGCCGGTGCTGGTCCCCAACGAGCGCGGCCTCGACCGCGCGCTCGCCCACCACGCCACCGACATCGCGGTGTTCGCCAGCGCCACCGAGACCTTCGCCCGGCGCAACCTCAACCGTTCCGCGGACGAGGCCATGGCGATGTTCCGCCCGGTCGTGACCCGGGCCGCCGAGGCCGGGGTCACCGTCCGCGGCTACCTCTCGATGTGCTTCGGCGACCCCTGGGAGGGGCCCGTCCCGGTCGACCAGGTGGTCCGGTACGGCGTCCAGCTGCTGGAGATGGGCTGCGCCGAGCTGAGCCTCGGCGACACCATCGGCGTGGCCACCCCCGGCCAGGTCGGCGCGCTGCTGGCCGGGTTCGCGAAGGCCGGCGTGCCCGTCGGCCGGATCGCCGTGCACTTCCACGACACCTACGGCCAGGCGCTCAGCAACACCCTGACGGCGCTGCGCGAGGGCGTCACCACGGTGGACGCCTCGGCGGGCGGACTGGGCGGCTGCCCGTACGCGAAGAGCGCCACCGGCAACCTGGCCACCGAGGACCTGGTGTGGATGCTGCACGGGCTCGGCGTCCGGACCGGCGTCGACCTGCGCGCGCTGGTCGCGACCAGCGGCTGGATGGCCGGGCAGCTCGGCCGCCCGAGCCCCTCCCGCACCGTCCAGGCGCTGCTCGGCGCCGCCCGGGGCTGACCCGCCCCGTCCGACTTCCCGGCGCCGGCCGCCCGAACGGCCCGGCCGGCGCCACCGCACCGCTTTCATCCGTCAACCACACCGTGCGACCGTCACACCGTCAGACGGACGCCGGTCGTCCCGCTCATGCCCGCGGCCACCCCGGCCGGGCACCAGGAGGATCAGATGCTCGACCACCGGCTCAGCAGCGAGTACGAGGAACTGCGGCGCACCGTCGCGGAGTTCGCCCAGGACGTGGTGGCGCCGAAGATCGGCGGGTTCTACGAGCGGGAGGAGTTCCCCTACGAGATCGTCCGCGAGATGGGGCGCATGGGCCTGTTCGGCCTGCCCTTCCCGGAGGAGTACGGCGGCATGGGCGGCGACTACTTCGCCCTCGGCCTCGTCCTGGAGGAACTCGCCCGCGTGGACTCCTCGGTGGCGATCACCCTAGAGGCTGCCGTCTCGCTCGGCGCGATGCCGATCCACCGCTTCGGCACCGAGGAGCAGAAGCGCGAGTGGCTGCCCCGGCTGACCTCCGGCGAACTCCTCGGCGCCTTCGGCCTCACCGAGCCGGAGGGCGGCTCGGACGCCGGGGCCACCCGCACCACCGCCCGCTACGACGAGGCCACCGACGAGTGGGTCATCAACGGGACCAAGTGCTTCATCACCAACTCCGGCACCGACATCACCGGACTGGTCACCGTCACCGCGCTCACCGAACCGATCGCTCGTTCGAGTGAAGAAGGCGAATTGCGCTCGCCCGTGCGGGAGATCTCGTCCATCATCGTGCCCACCGGGACCCCGGGGTTCCAGGTCTCGAAGAAGTACTCGAAGGTCGGGTGGAACGCATCCGACACCCGCGAACTGTCCTTCACCGACTGCCGCGTCCCCGCGGCCAACCTGCTGGGCGAGCGTGGCCGAGGCTACGCCCAGTTCCTGCGGATCCTCGACGAGGGCCGCATCGCGATCGCGGCCCTGGCCACCGGCCTGGCCCAGGGCTGCGTCGACGAGTCCGTCAAGTACGCCGGCACCCGCCGGGCCTTCGGCCGCCCGATCGGTGCCAACCAGGCCATCCAGTTCAAGCTGGCCGACATGGAGCTGCGCGCCCACACCTCCCGCCTGGCCTGGCGGGACGCCGCTTCCCGGCTGCTGCACGGTGAACCGTTCAAGAAGGAGGCCGCGATCGCGAAGCTGTACTCGTCCGAGGCCGCCGTCGACAACGCCCGCGAGGCGACCCAGATCCACGGCGGGTACGGCTTCATGAACGAGTTCCCGGTCGCCCGCTTCTGGCGCGACTGCAAGATTCTCGAGATCGGGGAGGGCACGTCCGAAGTCCAGCGCATGCTCATCGCCCGGCAGCTCGGCGTCACGTCGTGACGATCGGCAGCTGACCGTCGACTCCTGACGGCCGGCTTCCGGTGGTCACCCCGGGAGCCGGGCCTGCCGAGCCAACCCACCACTCCACAAGGGCTGTTGAGGAGCGACCGCGTCGGCGGGAACCGCCGCCGCGGGGACTCCTCGGCAGCGGACAGTCCTCAAGGGATCACGATCACCGGGCGGTTGGCCCGCCGCGCCAGCCGCCCGGAGACCGAGCCGAAGATCTTGCCGAGCAGGCCGTGCGTCGTGCCGACGACGATCGCGTCGGCGGCGTACTCGCGGCCGACCTCCTCGATCTCGTGGCAGATGTCGCCGCCCCGCTCGATCAGGACCCACGGCACCCCCGCGAGGAAGTCCGCGCAGGCGAGTTCCAGGCCGAGGACCTCCGTGCGGTGGTCCGGGAGATCGACGAAGACGGGAGGCTCACAGCCCGCCCAGACCGTGGCGGGCAGGCGGTTGGCGACGTGCACGATCACCAGGCCGCACTGCGACCGGCGGGCCATGCCGACGGCGTAGGCGAGGGCGCGCTCGCTCGACAGCGAGCCGTCGAAGCCCACCACGACGCCGTGCTGGAACACCGGATCGAGGGAGCGCCCGGGCGCGTCCGTCGCCGACGGCTCGGTGTGCCCGCCGAGCGGACCGGAGGCAGTGTCCGGACGTTCGGCGCCGGGGCCGGGGCGGCCCGTCACCGGGGGCTCCGCGGGCCCGGCCGGACGCCCGTCACGGCGCTGGCGCGGCCCGGGGCGGTCACGCCTGGAGAGGCCGCCGCGCCGGAGGCCGCGCAGGGCGCGCACCAGGGCGTGGGGTTCGGCCCGCCCAGGGCTCGCAGCTGCGGGCCGCGGCGTCCCGACGGCGCCTGCCCGTCCGCCGTCCGGCCCGCCGTCGGGGTGGGCCGAACCGTCGGCACGGCCGCCGACCTCGGCACCGGTGCCGGCACCGGGGTCGAGGTCGAGGTCGAGGTCGAGGTCGGCGCCAGGATCGCGGCCGGTAGCGGCACTGCCGTCCGCATGCTGTTCGGGCTGCCCACCGGGCAGTTCGCCGCGCCGCTCGCCGCGCTGTTCGCCGATGCGTCGGTCGTCGAGCTCGGCGACACATGGCTCGACACGCTCGTCACGCGCGTCGTCGCGCTCGTTGACGCGCTCGTTGACGCGGTCGTCGTCACGCACGCCGGACGGGTCGAGGTGGGTGCGGGCGCCGTCTCCCCGGGGCCCTGCGCCCGCACTGTGGGGCGCGTCCGGTTCGACCGGTCGGGAAGGCTCAAAACCAGCCATGGCTCACGGCTCTTCAAGGGAGAGGGGCCGACAGGAGAGGAGGACAACGCTGCCCGGGCAGCAGGCCCGCCCACGGGATGACGTCGGTCGGCGACGCGCAGCACCGTATGTGACCTGTTCCTTTCAGAGTACGACGAGCACGGGGCCCGGCCCAGCGGCGAAGCCCCGGAGCGGCGTTGTTCCCGCGAAAGGAGGATGCGCCCGCCGTGGCAGTGCGCCCTGCCCGCAGGCGATCGCGCCCCCCTCCAGAACGGAGGTTCTAAGGAGCTTGACTGAGCGGGCCCAGTGGCGCAACAGGCCCGCCGGACACCGTGACCGGACTGTCATGGATTGGCGACGATCCGTTGCGGAATGTCGCCAACCGTTACGTCCCACGGATCCCGGCCTGCTCACCGGCCCGCCCGGGCCCGCCCCGTCCATCCGGCGTCCGGGTCCTTTCAGCCACTTCGTACGGCTTCGCGACGTGGTCTGGCATTTGCCAGGTGCATGGGCCGGGCCGCTGGCACCATGCTCGGCATGCCGCTGCTCCTGTTCGACCTCGACAACACGCTGCTCCCCCGGGACGCCGCCTTCCGGGCCTGGGCGCGGGACTTCCTGTCCGAACACCACCTGCCGCCCGGGGACCTCGACTGGTTCGTCACCCTCGACGGGGGCGGCTACGTGCCGCGCAGCACCGTACTGTCCGCGGTCCGGCGCCGCTACGGCCTGGACGCCTCGCTCGAGTTCCTGCTCGCGCACTTCCGACGCGGCATCAACTCGCACATCCACTGCCCGCCCCGGACGGTGGAGGCGCTGCGGACCGCGCGGGCGGCCGGGTGGACCCTCGGCATCGTCTCCAACGGCGGCACCCGGCCGCAGTTGGAGAAGATCCGGCGGACCGGGCTGGGGCCGCTGGTCGACGGCTGGGTGATCTCGGAGGAGGCCGACTGCGTCAAACCGGACCCGCTGATCTTCGAGATAGCCGCCCGGCGGTGCGGCATCCGACCGACCGGGGACTGGACGGCGCACACCTGGATGGTCGGGGACCACGCGCCCGCCGACATCGCCGGTGCCGAACTGGCCGGGCTGCGCAGCGTCTGGCTGCACCACGGCCGGCCGTGGGCGGAGAACGGCTACCGGCCCACGCTGAAAGCGGCCGGGATCCCAGAGGCCGTCGGCCTGGTGCTGTCCGCGCGCAACGCACCCTCCGCACGCAACGCGCCCTCCACGCGCACGGGCGCCCGGCCAGGGGTGCGCGCGGGTGGGTCCGGGCGGCAGCAGGCGGCCACCGTGCCCGCCCGTGCGACGGCGCAACTCGGCGCACGGACCGGCGCACGTGCAACGGCGACCGCCCTGGAGGGTCCGAGTGCGCCCGTTCCCGTGAGCGTCGGGACGGCCGTCGCCCCGGTTGCCGGGGCCGGGTCCGGTGTCCGAAACCGATCAGGCGGGTTTGCCGCGATCGCCGACGGCCTCCAACGCCCGGGAGCGCGCCGGGGGCCGGACGCCGGGGCGGCCGGGGACCTGCGGACGGGCGGTGGGGCGGAGCCGGGCGCGAACCGCGACCGGTCGTTCGCGCCGGGGCGGTCAACCCCCTTCCGCAGCGCGGCCGGTGGGGCGGGTGGAGCCGAAGGTGCTGGTGGAACGGGTGGTACGGACAGTGCGAGTGGGGCAGGAGATGCGGACGGGACGGGTGGGACGGGGCCTGCCCGTACGGTGTTCGCCGTGGCGCCCGCCGTCGCAGAGGTCGTTGCCGTGGTCGCCGCGGCGGTCGCCGGGTAGCGCGGGCCCGCAGGTCAGCCTCTCGGTGAGGTCCTGGTCCACCACCGGGTAGGGCCCTGTCCGGTGAACCCGAGCTTGCGGTAGAGCGGTTCACCGACCGAGGTGGCGACCAGGGTGGCCGGGCGGTCCGGGTGGGCATGGGTCAGCGCGGCCTCCAGCACGGCCCGGGCCACGCCCCTTCCGCGCTGGTCGGGCAGGGTGGCCACCCAGTACACCCCGGTGGCGGTGCCGTCGTCGTAGGTGAGGCAGGCCCCGGCCGGTGCTCCGTCGACGCGGCCGAGCCAGGCCCGGCAGCCGGGTTCGGCGAGCAGCCGCTCCGGGAGGGCTTCGCCGCGGGTCCAGGGCTGTCGGGCGGGCAGCGGGAAACCGTCCACGACGATGCGTTCCACCAGCGCGAGGGCGTCGCCGTCCGATGCCTCATCAACCGTCAGGAGGGCGCCGTCGTGCGCCGTCGAGACGAAGGGCAGCCCGGCGTCCGGGCCGTCGACCTCCGCGCCGCCGACCGCCGGGCCGTCGGCCACCGAGCCGGCGGCGGTCACACCGTCGACCGGTCCGGGCTCCCGGGCCATCACCGGCATGAGCGGCATCAGGACGGCTCCGAGGTGGGTCAGGTCGAGCCCGCCGTACGGGTCCTCCAGGGTGAAGCGGATGGTGCCCCACTCGGCCTGGAGCTCGGCCAACTGCCTTTCCAGCGCGGTTGGTTCGGCGTAGGGGCGGGTGACCACGAAGCGCTGGGAGTCGTCCGGGGTGCGGGCGCAGCGGACGGCCGTGAGGCCCGGTCTGACGCGGGAGTGCCAGCCGTGCGCACGGGCTTGGGCGAGCCAGAAGGCGGCGGCATTGTCGTTGGCCTGTTCGAGCCGGCGGTCGGTGTTCACGGCAGGAACGTAGCCGGGCCGCGGGGGTAACGGTCCGCCCGTCCTGGCACTGGCCGGATGAAGCCTGGGAGGCGCACGGCCGGTGCCCGTGCGCCCTCCCGTGCACCGCCGATTTTCGGTCAATTTCGCGCCACGTGCTCCGCCTTGGGCAAATCCGCAGCCCAGACCCGCCGACCGGGCGCCCGGAAGCCGGACACCCCAGGAACCGTCCTGCGACAACCAGCCACCGTTGTACCGGCCCTCTTCCCAGAAGGGTCGACGGGTGCCACGCTTCGTGATCGAATGCATCACGCCAAATTGCCATGTCGACATAGCGTCGGATGGTGAACTTGTCACAACGGCAACGGTCCACCCGATAGATTTCGATCTTGGCCAGCAGTGCCGCACCACCCACACCACACCACCGAGGGGGCTTGAGCGCCTTGAGCAGGGTGAGCAGGAGCGACGCGGGTCCTGACAGCGGCCAGGCGCCGACCGGCACCGCGAGTCGGCCCGTGAGAAGCACCGGCACCTCCGCGATCGCCGCCACCACCCGCGCCTCCGGCATCCCGAGCCCCTCGGGCCACGCCTCGCACTCCCCCTATCCCGCCGTGCCGTCCGCAGCCCCCGGCCACTCCCCGGTCGAGCACGGCGGCCCCGCCCCGTACGGCGTGCAGCCGGCCCAGGGCGGGCATCAGAGCGGGTACCAGGGTGGGCACCCGGGTGGCTACCCGAACCCCGCCGGACAGCCCGTCAGCCGAGGCCCCGTCAACCCGGGCCACGGCGCGGCGCACGGACCCGGCCACGGCACGGCGCACGGCGCGGGCCAGCCCCACGGCGGCCCCGCGCAGCCCTACGGCGACTACCCGGGCTACCCCGGCCACCCGGCCTACCCCGCCACCGGCGCGGCCCCGGGGCTGAACGGTTCCGGCGCCGGCCCGCTCGGCGGCGGCGGCCTGGCCCTGGGCACCGCCCCCGGCCACGGCCCGCTGGGCCACGGCGCCCCGGGCGGCAACGGCTCCGCGGGCGCGCTGGCGACCATCGGTTCCCCGCGCAAGCTGTCCGGCCGGCGCCGCCGGGAGACCGTCGCGGTGCTGATCTTCGGCGGCGCACCGATCTTCGAGAGCTCGATCCCGCTCTCCGTCTTCGGCGTGGACCGCCAGGACGCCGGGGTGCCCCGCTACCGACTGCTGGTCTGCGCCGGGGAGGAGGGACCGCTGGCCACCACGGGCGGCCTGACCCTCTCCGCTCCGTACGGGCTGGAGGCGCTCGCCCGGGCCGGCACGATCGTCGTACCGGCCTGGCGCTCGATCTCCCAGCCGCCCCCGGTCGAGGCGATCACCGCCCTGCGCAAGGCCCACCACGAGGGCGCGCGGATCATCGGCCTCTGCACCGGTGCGTTCGTGCTCGCCGCGGCCGGCCTGCTGGACGGCCGCCCGGCGACCACCCACTGGATGTACGCGCCGACCCTGGCCAAGCGGTACCCGCGGGTGCACGTGGACCCGCGGGAGCTGTTCGTGGACGACGGCGACGTGCTGACCTCGGCCGGCACCGCCGCCGGCATCGACCTGTGCCTGCACGTGGTGCGCAGCGACCACGGCGCCGAGGCCGCCAACGCGCTGGCCCGCCGCCTGGTGGTGCCCAGTCGCCGCAGCGGCGGAGGACAGGCCCAGTACATCGATCAGTCTTTACCGGAGGAGATCGGCAACGACCCGTTGGCCGAGGTCGTCACCTGGGCGCTGGAGAACCTCAACCAGCAGTTCGACGTCGAGGTGCTGGCGGCCCGTGCCTACATGAGCCGGCGCACCTTCGACCGCCGCTTCCGCACGCTCACCGGCAGTGCGCCGCTGCAGTGGCTGATCACCCAGCGGGTGCTCCAGGCGCAGCGGCTGCTGGAGACGTCGGAGCTGTCGGTGGACGACGTGGCACGCCGGTGCGGGTTCCGGTCGCCGGTCGCGCTGCGCGGGCACTTCCGCCGTCAGCTCGGGGTCTCCCCGGCGGCGTACCGGACCAGCTACCGGGCGCGCCGCCCCGGGCAGCAGACGCCGACCCCGGCGGCCGACATCCGGCTGCCCGGCGCCCTGTCGCACGCGGCGGCCGCGGCGGGCGGCGGGCTGTTCGGCGGCGCGGGGCACGGCGGGCCGCAGGGCCACCCGTACCCGGCCGGTCCGGGCGCCCAGGGGCAGGCCGGCCAGCCGGGCCAGCACGGGCAGCCGGTCGGTCACGGACAGCAGGTGCCGCACGGACAGGCCGGTCCGTACGGTCCGGGGCAGGCCGGGACGCCGGCCGGCCAGGGCTTCCACGGCCGGGCGGGCCAGCCGTACCCGCACCAGCAGGCCGCGCAGCAGCCGCACCCCGGGCAGCAGGGTGCGGCGCGCGGTCCGGTGCGGTCGCCGCTGGTGCCGCCGCAGGCCGGTCCGGGTGCGGGGCGTCCGCCGCGCACCGCCGAGCACGCGGCGGCCGAGGACGGCCACCCCCAGCCGGGGGCGCGCGGTCAGGGCCAGGGGCACCGCAGCGCGGACGGGCGCCCCGGTGACGAGCCGGGCGCGGCCGGACGGGCGCACGGTGCCCCGGGCGGCCGGGTTCCGACGGGTGCCGCCGGTCAGCCGGCGACCGGGGCGGGTGAGCTCCGGGGCCGGCAGGCGCGGGCTCCCCAGGTTCGTACACCGGGCGCCCGGGTGACCGCGGCGGACGGGGCACGGGCGGCGCGCGAGGCACGCCCCGGGCGGGAGGGCCACCCGGTCCGCACCGGCCGGGAGGGCGAGCGCCCGGACGGCCCCGGCACGCACGACGGGGCGGAGGAGCACCAGGCCGACGGCTGCGCTCCGGCACCCCGGTCGGCTCCTCCGGTCCCCGCGGCGCGTGATCGCGCCGTAGGGTGAGTTGCGTGAATGACCGTTTGGTATGGATCGACTGTGAAATGACCGGCCTCGACCTCGACCGGGACGCCCTGGTCGAGGTCGCGGTGCTGGTGACGGACTCCGAGCTGAACATCCTCGGCGAGGGCGTGGACGTCATCATCCGCCCCCCGGCGGAGGCCCTGGCGAACATGCCGGAGGTGGTGCGCGCGATGCACACCTCCTCCGGCCTGCTGGAGGAGCTGGAGCAGGGCGTGACCCTGGCCGAGGCCGAGGAGCGGGTCCTGGCGTACGTGCGCGAGCACGTGCCGGAAGCCGGGAAGACGCCGCTGTGCGGCAACTCGGTGGCCACCGACCGCGGCTTCCTGGCCCGGGACATGCCGGCCCTGGAGAAGCACCTGCACTACCGGATCGTGGACGTCTCCTCGATCAAGGAGCTGGCCCGCCGCTGGTACCCGAAGGCGTACTACAACAGCCCGCCGAAGGGCGGGAACCACCGGGCGCTCGCGGACATCCGGGAGAGCATCGACGAACTGCGCTACTACCGCGAGGCGGTGTTCGTGCCGCAGCCCGGCCCGGACGCCGAGACGGCGCGCGGGATCGCGGAGAAGTACCGGGCCGCGACCGACTGACCGGGTCGTCGCGGGGTCGGAGGGGGTGCCGCCGTCGGCCGGGACGGAACCCCGGCGCGAGCACCCTCTCGGATCCTGTACAGTTCTTCCTGTCGGAACGGGAACGCGGAAGCGGGAACGGACCGGACAGATGGTGGGTATAGCTCAGTTGGTAGAGCACCTGGTTGTGGTCCAGGTGGCCGCGGGTTCGAGTCCCGTTACTCACCCCAGAGCCCGAGGGGCCGATCTCTTCAAGAGATCGGCCCCTCGGGCGTTTTCGCGTTCTCGCATCGTCTCGCGTTCTCCGATCGGGCGTGGGCTCAGTTGTGCCCGGCGGTCCGGGTTTTCCGGTCCGCCCCTGCCGCAACAAGCTACCGGCTAGTAACATCGTCGCCATGACCACTCCTTCGATCGGCCAGATGCTCGACGCCACCGTGCCGATGGCGCACACCCTCAAGCTCGAGTACCTGGAGACCACCCCGGACCGCGCCGTGCTCCGGCTGCCCGACCAGCCCGCGTACCACAACCACGTCGGCGGCCCGCACGCCGGCGCGATGTTCACCCTCGCCGAGTCCGCCAGCGGCTGCATCGTGCTGGCCGCCTTCGGGGACCAGCTCTCCCGGGCCGTGCCGCTCGCCGTGAACGCCGAGATCGCCTACAAGAAGCTGGCGATGGGCGAGGTCACCGCCACCGCCGTGCTCGGCCGCCCGGCCGCCGAGGTGGTCGCCGAGCTGGACGCCGGCGGCCGCCCCGAGTTCCCGGTCACCGTCGAGATCACCCGCGCCGACGGCGCCGTCACCGGTGTGATGACGGTCACCTGGACCCTGCGTCCCAACTCCTGACCGCCGCGCGGTCGGTGGCCCCGGGGGACAGCGCCCCGGGGCTACCTGCGCGATGACTGTCCGTGACGGCGGCCGTGACCTCACCGCCCGCCCGCTCGTTCTCAACTCACGTGCGAGCCAATCACGCGACCGAGCCCCAGGAACCCGCCGCCCGCGGCGTCGCCGGAGCACGGCGAGCGGCCGCCCGGTGGCTGCCCCGCCCACACACCGTCGCCGCCGGCGGGGCCCTGCTCGCCCAGCTCTGGGGCGTCGGCGCCCCCGGCGCGTACGCGGCCACCGCCGGACCCCCCTCGGAGCAGCCCCGGCCGGTCGTCCGCCGGGCCACGCACGGCGGGCCCGCGCTCGACGGGCCGTCAGCCGTCCGCCCGGTCGGGCCGGGGCAGCACGGCGCCGCGGACCCCGGCCGCTCCCCCGGTCCGGTCGGCGAACCGAGCGGCGGCGAACCGGCCGACGGTGAACGGACCGGCGGCGCCCGGACCGGCGGCGAGCCGGCGGGCAGCCCGACCGACGGGGCCGCGGGGGTGGTCGACGGTGTCCTCCAGGAGCGCATCCGGGCCGGCGGGCTGCCGCTGCCCGGCCAGGGAACCGCCGTCCCCGACGCCTTCGCCCTCGCCTCCGGTCTGCTCGGCGGTGTCCCCGCCCAGGACCGCCCCACCGGGACCCGCGCCTCCCGCGAGGGCGAACCGGCCGCACTGCCGGTCGTCCCCCGCCCCCGGTCCGGCCGCACCACCGGCGCCGACGACCCGAACGCGCCGGACCGGCCCGGAACGGCCGGGGCGGGCGGGACGCCACTCGTCCGGGAAGCCGCGGCGCACGAGGGGCCGGGCTCGGCGGCACCCGCCGGAACGGCCGGTACGGCGACCCCCGCCGCGACCCCGACCGCCCCCGCGGGCACCGGGACGCCCGAGGCCCTCGCCCTCGCCGACACCGCGACCGTGACCGCCGCGGAGGACGGCACCGCCACCGCGACCGCCGTACTGGCCCCGATCGCCGCCGGACTGCTGCTCACCGGCGCGGCGATGTTCAAGCACCGCGGACTGCCGCGCGGGCACTGAGCCGCCCCCGGCCGCGCGGGCTCAGGGCTCAAGGGTCAGGGCTCAGAGGTCAGGGCTCAGGGCCCCAGCTCCACCGCCAGCAGCGGGAGTTCACGCCCGGGTATCGAGCCGGACGGCGTACTGCCGATCCGGACGGCGCCCATCGCCAGGTAGAAGGGCTCGGCATTCGGGTCGGCGTCGACGGTGAAGCGGCGCAGGCCGAGGGCCCTGGCCCGGTCGCGGACCTCCTCGAACAGGGCCCGGCCGACGCCGCGGCCGATCCGGTCCGGCTCCACGTAGAGCAGGTCCAGCTCGCCGGACGGCGGGGCGCCGGACAGCACGGCGAACCCCAGCACCCGGCCGCCCTCCTCGGCCACCAGCGTCGACGCCCGTTCGACGGCGGCCGCGTCCAGGGACAACTCCTCCCGGCAGGCGGCCATGAAGGCCTCGTCGTAACCCCAGTACGCCTTGGCCCGCAGGGCGATGGCGGTGAGCAGCTCCGCCTCGTCCGGGCGGGCGGATCGGATGCGCATGCGGCCCCCTCGCGTCGACAGCGGTCCGGCTGCGGCCAGTGTGCGCCGCAACCGGACCGCACACCAACGGATTTACCGCACGGCGGACGGCACCGGAGGACACCGGCACCGGCACCGTCAGCGGAAGACGCCCGGCGGCGGCGCAGGGGAGGGCGCCGCAGTGGCGTCCGTGGCAGGGATGGCGCCGGCCGTGAAGTCGGCCAGGGCGCGGCCGTGTTCGACCCGGCCGAGGGAGGCGTCGGAGGCGACCCGGCGGGTCAGGTCGGCGATCGGGAGCGGGGTGTGGGCGGCGGCCAGGATGAGGTTCCCGAAGCGCTTGCCGCGCAGCACGGCCGGGTCGGCGGTCAGGGCCAGCTCGGGGAAGACCGCGCCGAGGGTGGCGACCTGGGAGCGGGCGAAGGGCAGCGCGCCACCGTCGGCGATGTTGGCGGCGTACCAGCCGCCGGGGGCGAGGGCACGGGCCGCGAGGGTGGTGAACTCGACGGTGGTGCAGTGGGCCGGGGTGCGGGCGCCGGAGAAGACGTCGGTGATGACCAGGTCGACGCTGCCCTCGGGGGTGCGTTCCAGCACGTCGCGGGCGTCCCCGCCGCGGACCTTGATCTGCCAGCCGCGCTCCAGGGGGAGTTCGGCGCGGACGAGTTCGGTGAGCGCGGTGTCGATCTCGGCGACCTGCTGGCGTGAGCGCGGCCGGGTGGCGGCCGCGTAGCGGGCCAGGGTGAGCGCGCCGCCGCCCAGGTGCAGGACGGTCAGCGGACGGCCGGGCGGCGCGACCAGGTCGATCAGGTGGCCGAGCCGGCGCTGGTACTCGAAACCCAGGTGGGTGGGGTCGGCGAGGTCGACCAGGGACTGCGGGGCGCCGTCCACCAGCAGCGTCCAGGCGTGCGGGCGGTCGCGGTCGGGGCGCAGTTCGGCCAGGCCGGAGCCGACCTGGCGGGTCAGCGGCCCCTGGGCGTGGGTACGGCCGTCCGCGCCGGTGGCGAGCTCCGGTTCGGGGCTGCGCGCGGCCCTGTTGCTTCGTCCCATGGAGGCCATTATCGCCGGACGGCGACACGGGCCGGGAGTCGCCGGACGGCGACAGGGGCCGGGAGTCGCCGGACGGCGACAGAGGCAGGTGTCCGGGCAGGTCACCGCCGAGCGGGCGCCCCCTGGCCCGGGGGCGTGCCACGGGGATCCGGTCGGAGGCGTACGGGCCCGGCCTGATCCGCGCGGCACGCCCGCTAGAACGGGCCGAGGCCGCCCGCGGTGAGCGTGCAGGCGGCCTCGCAGAGGGCGGAGCGGAGCACCCAGGCGTCGGTGGGGCGGGTGGCGCGGCCGGTTCCGGTGGGCGGGATCACCCAGCGCGGGTCGGTGGCGCCGGGCACCAGGGCGCCGGCCGTACAGGAGCTGCCGGGCAGGTGCCAGGTCTCCCAGGTGCCGGCCGGGACGAGGAAGGAGACGGTGCTGCCGTTGCGGCTCTGCAGGACGGCCCCGCAGGCGCGGCGCAGCCTGAGGATGTCGACGGCCTCCAGGCCGTGCCGCAGGGCGACCGTCACCGTGTCGCAGCCGGTGAGGAGGGTGTCCTCGGCCGGGACGACGGCGTCCCGGCGCAGTCCGCCGCAGGAGCCCCGGCCGCCCTCGACCGGGCCCCGGCCGGGGAACCGGTCGTCGGCGGGGTCGGGGAGCAGGGCGGGGACGGCGGCGGCGAGCACGCCCCCGGCGACGGGTCGGTGCTGCGGCAGTCCGGTGGCCATCATGGGCCCTCCTGTACCTCGTCGGTTCGGAAGCCCTGCCGCCGGGTGTGGGGCCGCGGGGCGGGGACGGGCCGGGGGGACGGCCTGGGCTTCCACATATCAGGACAACGCCGCGGGACCGCCGGAGGCCACGGGGCGCATTACAGCAAGGCATGGCATTTCATGGCGGATATCCGACAACAATGCCCGCTTTGCACCGGATTGACAGCAGATGTCGCACCAACCGAATGTGTCCGACCGGTGACTCCGAGTACTCTCGGCGCCATGGCAGCCACCCCACCGGCCGAGCCGAACCGACCGTCCCCCAACACCGTGATGCGCGCACTGCGCGGCGACCGCTCACCGGGCGAGTTCGCCACGGCCGTCCGCCGCGCCGCCCGCGAGATCGGCGAGCACGTGTCCTGCGACGCCCGCTACGTCGGACGGGTCGAGTCCGGTGAGATCCGCTGCCCCAACTACGCCTACGAGCGGGTGTTCCGGCACATGTGGCCGGGATGCACGCTCACCGACCTCGGCTTCGCCCCCCGCACCGCCGTCCGCCGCCGCTCGGCGAACGGCGGCGGGGCGTCCGCCGGGGCGGCCGCGCTCCACCTCCCGGTCCATCCACCGTTCCCGCCCCTGCCCGCCCCGCGCTCACCACTCTCCACTCAACTCCCGTACGCTGCCTCGCCGTACGCGGATCCAACCGCTCCGGACGGGCCCCCGTGGCCGATGGCCGGCGCGGTGCCCAGGGGGCCCGATGGATCGCCCTATCTCGACGAGGAGAACGACGACGTGCGTCGCCGTACGTTCCTGGCCGGCGGCACCACCGCGCTGGCCACCGTGATCGGCATCGACCGGCCGGCCGCCGCCGGCCCGGTCGCCCCTGCCGTCACCGCCACCGGCCCCGGCTTCGGCCCGGCGCCCGGCCGATCCGCCTTCCCCGGTGCGGAGTTCGCCGCGCCCGCACTGCACGGCGCCGATCCGGTGGTGTTCGGGCGCCCCGGGCCGGTGCCGCCGCTGCGCAAGGTCGGCGCCGCCGAGGTGTTCGGCGTCGAACAGGCCGTCCGGGACATCAGACTGGCCGACGACGCCCACGGCGCGGACGCCCTGTACGAACTCGCCGGACAGTCCCTGCGCACCGCCTACGTCCTGCTCAACGAGGGCGAGTACAGCGCCGAGACCGAGCGCCGGCTCCAGGCCGGGGCCGGTGAACTGGCCATCTCGGTGGGCTGGTTGGCACACGACTCGAACCGGCTGGCGGACGCCCGCTCGTTCTACGCCGAGGCGCTCGCCACCGCCCGGATGGCCGGGGACTCCGCCCTGGAGGCGCACGTCTTCTGCAACAGCGCCTTCCTCGCCCGGGACGCCGGACGCCCGCGCGAGGCGCTGCGCGCCGCGCAGGCCGGGCAGTCCGCCGCCCGGGAGGTGGACTCCGCCCGGCTGCTCGCCCTGCTCGCCATGCGCGAGGCCGGCGCCTGGGCCGTGCTGCGGGACCGTTCCGCCTGCGAACGCGCGATCGGCCGGGCCTACGCGCTGTTCGACCGGGGGCCGTCGGAGACCGACCCGGAGTGGATGTCCTTCTTCGGCGAGGCGGAGATCGCCGGGCTGCAGTCGCAGTGCTGGTCCGCCCTGGAGGACTGGGACCGGGCCAGCGAGCAGGCCGCGCTGGCCATAGCGCTCCAGGAGCCGCACTTCGTCCGCAACCGGGTGCTGTACACCGCCGAACTGGCCCACGACCGGCTGGGCCGGGGGGACTTGACGGGGGCGGCGCACCACGGCTCGGCCGCCGTCGCACTGTTCGGCGAGGTCCGATCGGCCCGGATCCGCAGCATGCTGGCGGACACCGCGGGGCGGCTGCGGCAGCACGCCTCGGTCGCCGAGGTCCGCCGCTTCCTGATCGGCTACGACCGGGCCGCGGCGGCCTGAGCGGACCGACGACCGCCGTGACGGGTCGTCACCACCGGCCTCAGTGGCCCGCGTTCAGCCCCTCCAGGTGGGACAGGTCGTTCCAGACCTCCACCGCCGGGGCGCCGTACTCCCAGGACAGCACGCACAGCGCCGCCGTACCGAGCTTGAACCGCTGGGCGAACTCGGGCGGCAGGCCCAGCCAGCGGGCGGCCAGGATGCGCAGCAGGTGGCCGTGCGCGAACAGGACGACGTCCCGGTCGGCGCAGTGCATCTCGGTGGTGTCCGACTCCGGGACGCCGTGCTCCTCGTTGAGTCCGGCCAGGAAGGCGTCCACCCGGGCGGCGACGTCGGAGAGCTTCTCGCCGCCGGGCACCCCGTCGCGCCAGATCAGCCAGCCGGGGTGGTCGGTGGCCCGGATGTCGGCGCCGGTGCGGCCCTCGTACTGGCCGTAGTCCCACTCCAGCAGTTCGGGGCGGTCGACCGCGCGGTCGCCGAAGCCGGCCAGCGCGCAGGTCTCCTTCGCGCGGCCGAGCGGGCTGGTGTAGACGAGCGCGTCCGGCAGGCCGTTCCAGGGGGCCTCGGCGAGTCGGGCGCCGAGCGCCCGGGCCATCGCCCGGCCCTCCTCGGTCAGCGGGATGTCGGTGCGGCCGGTGTGACGGCCGGTGGCCGACCACTCGGTCTCACCGTGGCGGACCAGCACGATTCGGGCGGGCATGGCAGGCTCCTCGCAACGGGGCGGTCAACGGTCGGTCTCACCCTTGAGCACCGGGCTCCATGATCCCCCACCGGCACGGCGGCCACGATCGCGGGCCCCGGCCGCCCGGTCCGCACCGCGTTGTCGGACCCGGATGCGACACTGGGCCGCACCATGAACGTCTCGACGAACGTCCCGCTCGGCGGGCCCGCTGAGCCGCTCGCCCTGCGGCTCGCCGAGCTGCGCGGACCGGCCCCGCAGCGCAGTCTGAACGCCCGCTCCCTCGCCGCCCTGGCCGCCAATCCGGGCTGCCACCGCCGCGCCGTCCTGGACGCGGCCGGAGTGGACAAGTCGGTGCTGGCCGCCCGGCTCGGCCGCCCCGCCCCCTTCGGGCAGTCCCCGTTCGCGATCGCCCGCGGCCTGGTCTTCGAGTCCCGGCTGAAGGCGGACGACCACGCCGCCCTGCTGGAGCCGCTCCGCGCCCACCTCGGCGTCCCCGCGGACGACCGCACCCCGCTGCTGGTCCCGGACCTGCTGCACCGCTCCGGCCCGGCCGTCCGCGCCGACCGGACGGCCGAGGCCCTGGCCCGGGCCGCCGCCGACCCGGACGCCTGGACGCTGCTGGACCACCCGATGCTTCGGCTCGCCGTCGCCGGCAGCACCGCCTACCTGGAACCGGACGCCCTGGTGGTGCACGGCGGGCGGTGCACGGTGGTCGAGATCAAGTCCTTCCCGGTGCTGGACGGCAGCGCGGACCCGGCCAAGGTCGGCGCCGCCGCCCGCCAGGCCGCCGTGTACGTGCTGGCGCTCCAGCACGCCGCCGCCGCGGCCGCCGGGCTGCCGCTCGCCGACGACCCGTACACCGAGCAGCGGCTGCCGGGCAGCCCCCGCACCACCGTGCTGCTGGTCTGCCCGAAGGACTTCGGCAACCGGCCGACCGCGGTCGCCGTCGACGTCCGCCGCGAGCTGGCCACCACCCGCCGCCAGTTGAGCCGGATGACGGGCATCGGCCGGCTGCTGGAGGCGCTGCCGCCCGGCACCGACTTCGACCTGGCCGCCGACCAGGACGGCGCCCCGGCCCGCAGTACCGAACAGCTGACCGCCTCGGTCGAAGCGGTGCCCGCCGCCTACAGCCCGGACTGCCTCTCCACCTGCGAACTCGGCTTCCACTGCCGCGCCCGGGCCCGCTGCGACGACCGGGTCGAGCAGCTCGGCCGGGGCGTGCGCGGCGAGCTGGGCGACCTCCGGACGGTCACCGAGGCCCTGGCCGCTGCGGCCGGCGCCGGGGGCTCGAACGGCGAGGACGGCGAGGCCAGCGAGGACAGGGACGGGGACGGGGACGGGGACGGCGAGGACGGCGACGGCGCGCACGAGGCGGCCGCACGCCTGGCCTACGCCGCCGCCCTGCGCGCGGAAGCCCTGGGCGGGACCGCATGAGCCTGCTGACCACCCTCGCCCGGCTGGAGGCCGTCCGCAGCGGGCAGGCCGAGCCGCTGGCCACCGTCCGGCACCGGCACCTGTCGGAGCGCCCGATGGTGGTCGTCCCGCTGACCGCCGCCGGTGAGGCCGGCGCGCCGCTGGCCGTCCTGCTGGGCACCGACCGGGACGCGCCCCGGCTGCACCTGGTGCCGCAGCCGCTCAACCGCACGCTCCGGTTCGACTACCTGGCCGCGCTCGCCGCCGACCTGCTGCCCTACCTGGAGTCCTTCGGCACGGACGTCGAACAGATCGAGGGCTCCGAGAAGGACCCGGAGAGCGGCGAGAAGACCCAGGTGTTCCGGGAGTTGTGCACGGACGCGCCGCAGCTGATCGTGCCCAACGGCGGGGGCGTGCACCACCTCGCCCTGATCGGCCGCTCCACCCGCTTCCGCCGCACCGCCGAGGACGCCGACCCGGGCCCCCACCCGGCACCGCTGCGGGTGCCGCTGCTCGGCCGCTGGCTGACCCACCTCACCGACCGCGCCCAGGTGCCCGGTTCCAGCCTGCTGCTGCCGATGACCGGCCTGCTCGCCCGGCACTGGGCCACCGGCCAGAGCCACCTGGAGGACCAGCACCTGGCGGCCCGGCTGGCCTGGCACGCTCCGCCGCCGGGGCTGACCGGGGCCGGGGCGGCCGAACTGGCCGAGTCCGCCCGCGACGAGCACGGCCAACTCGTGCACCCGCCGGCCGGCCCGGCCACCGACCCGGCCTTCGACGAAGGGGTGCTGGCCCCGGCGATCGCCCGCTACGACGCGGCCGTCAACGCCCTGCAGCACAGCACCGAGCAGCGCGACGAGGCCGCCGCCGAGCGCGCCCGGGCGGCCGTCCGCGCGGCGGTCGAACAGCTGGAGCGGGCGCTGTCCGCCGTCCTCCTCCCGACCTGGCGGGACGTCTGGCGGGGCCTGGACCTGCTGCGCGCCCTGCCGCCGGCCGGCCACCTGGAGGAGCGCTGGACCGGCGACCGCTGGTCCTACACCGGCCACCGGGACCGCCTCGCGGCCGGCGAGCCCCCGCAGCCCCGGCAGGACGACGCCGTCACCGCGGCCCGCAAACTCGCCCAGCGCGAGCGCGAGCAGGCCCGGCTGGACGTCCAGGAGGCCCTGGACGACCCGCTGGCGATGGCCGAACACCGGCTGTCCGGCGAGGCGTTCAGCGGGGTGGTGACGGAGGTGGTGCCGGACTACGACACCACCGGCCGCTCCCCCAAGCCGCGCCCGCTGGTCACCCTGCGCACCACCGACCGCCCGCACGCCGACCTCGGCCGGGAGGCACACCGGGTGCACGGCCCGACGGCGCAGAAGGCGCGGATCGTGGCGGTCGACCCGGCCGAGGGCACCATCACACTGCGGGTGCTGTCCGGCATGGGCCGCAAGAAGGAGCCGGAGCCGGGCAGCCTGCCCGAGCCCGGCGAACCGGTCACCTTCACCCTGTTCGAGCTGACGGTCCGCCAGTCCGCGCCGCTGCCCGAACCGGACGACACCCCGTGGACCCACGGCGGCCCGCCGGGCGCCTCCCCGGCCCCGCCGTCCGCCGCACCGTCCGCCACCACCGCTGTCGCCGTCGAGGAGTGGGAGTGATGGCCGAACCGATCGACGCGCAGTCCCCGGGGGCGGCCGCCGACGCCGCCGTGGCCCGGATCCTGGCGGCCACCGTCCACCCCGCGGTCGGCGCGCCGCGCGGCGTGGTGGTGGACTCCCCGCCCGGTGCCGGGAAGTCGACCCTGGTGGTGCGGGCGGCCCGGGAGCTGGTGGCGGCCGGCGAGCGGCTGATGGTCGTCGCCCAGACGAACGGCCAGGTGGACGACCTGGTCGGCCGACTGGCCGAGAAGGCACCGGACTTGACGATCGGCCGACTGCACGCGGCGGACTCCCGCCCCGGCCCGGAGGTGCTCCGGCACGCCAATGTCACGCCCTCCGACAAGGTCGCCGACCTGGTCGAGCACGACGTGGTGATCTCCACCGCCGCGAAGTGGCAGTGGGTGCGGGCCGAGGCGCCGTGGCGGCACGCGATCGTCGACGAGGCGTACCAGATGCGCTCGGACGCCCTGCTGGCGGTGGCCCGGCTGTTCGAGCGCGCGCTGTTCGTCGGCGACCCGGGCCAGCTGGACCCGTTCACCGTGGTCGGCACCGAGCAGTGGGCGGGCCTGTCCTACGACCCGTCCAGCAGCGCGGTGGTGACGATGCTGGCGCACAACCCGCAGATCGAGCCGCACCGGCTGCCGGTCTCCTGGCGGCTGCCGGCCAGCGCGGCGCCGCTGATCTCCCGGGCGTTCTACCCGTACACGCCGTTCCGCTCCGGCACCGGCCCGGACGACCGCGGGCTGACCCCGGCCGTCCGCCCGGACGGCTCGGCGCTGGACGCGGTGATCGACCGGGCGGCCGAACACGGCTGGGCGCTGCTGGAGCTGCCCGCCCGGCACACCGTGCGGACCGACCCGCAGGCGGTGGCGGCCGTCGCGGCGACCGTGCGGCGACTGCTGGAGCGCGGGCTGACCGCCCGCTCCGAGCAGGGCGAGGCGCCGCTCACCGCGGACCGGATCGCCGTCGGCACGGCGCACCGGGACCAGGCGGCGGCGGTCCGGGCGGCCCTGCTCAAGGTGGGCGTCCCGGTGGACGGCACGGTCGGGCCGGCCGTCACGGTGGACACCGCGAACCGGCTGCAGGGCCGGGAGTACGACGTCACCGTGGTGCTGCACCCGCTCTCCGGGCGCCCCGACGCGACCGCCTTCCACCTGGAGACCGGCCGGCTCTGCGTGCTCGCCTCCCGGCACCGGCACGCGTGCATCGTGGTCGCCCGGGCCAGGATCGCCGAACTGCTGGACGAGCACCCGTCGACCGAGCCGGTCCAGCTCGGGGTCCCGGTGGCCTTCCCGGACGGCTGGGAGGCAAGTTTTACCACACTGGAGCACTGGATGCAGTACCGCGTCAGACTGCACTGACCAGCCCTCAGGCGGAACCTCACACGGCCGTGATGCCGCCCCCTTCATGGAGAGGCCTGTCTTGCCCCGCTGCACCTCCATGCCCCACGCCGCAATGCCCGACCAAGATCCTTAGTCATTGACGTGCATAGTCACGTCTATGCATGGACGGCCCGACCTCGCCGCGTCTAGCGTGACTGTCAGTTCGTCAAACCGGCTTGAAACAAGGAGGCTTGACATGTCTGGACGTGAAGCGCTCACCCGCCTTACCGGCAGCGGCAGCGGCGAGTGCGGAGAGCAGGACTGCCCCAACGTCTACCGCACAGAGAAGGGCTCGTTCGTGGTCCAGGGCGACCTGTCGCACGTCTTCACCCCGCCCGCTGGCGAAGGCCTGGTCGAGATCCCCGAGAGCGTCCTGAGGGAGGCCTTCCGTGCTCTTGGCTGGTGACGCCTGGAATCAGTGCTTCGATTCCATGCAGTCGGAGGCATGGCGTCTCGAAACGCTTCCCACCTATACCATGCCGCAGGAATCCGAGAAGCTTGCCCGATTCCTGGCCGGAGCAAAGTCACCCGACGACTACAACTCCGGATGGATGGATAATCTGGAACAGTGGACGGCCGAGGGAAAGCGAGTCGGCCGCGTCCACATCATCACCCGCCCGCTTTCCGACTACCTCCGGTTCGAGTTCGAATACTACTACCGGCACCACGTGAAGGCCGGTGAGGATATTAGAATCCTCGACGTCACCGACAGGGAGAACCCTCTCCCGGCCGCACAGGACTTCTGGATGTTCGACAAGTCCAAGATCGTCCTTATGAACTACAGGGCGGATGGGACGCAGATCAGCCGCGAGCTTTCCGAGGGTGACCCTGCCCCCTTCATCGAATACCAGCGGGTAGCCACTGCGGAATCGATTCCGTTCCTGGAGTACGTCCGGTCGTGACGCTCCAACCTGAGCAGCTGGGCCAGTCCAAGCAGGAACTAGCTGCAGCACTAAAAGAATTGCGAAAGCGAGCCGGGCTCTCTGGGGCCCGGCTCGCTGCGCGATGCAACATGTCTCAATCCAAGATTTCCCGGATTGAGAATGGGAAAAGCCCAGCCAGCCTCGTTGACGTTGAACAGATCCTTCGGGCCCTGGAGGCTCCGCCGGAGGTGCTGACCAGGGTCACGGAGCTCGCACGCCTGGCGCACACCGAGTGGCAAGGCCTGCGGGCACTCCGACGGAAGGGACTCCACCACAAGCAGCAAGAACTTGCCAGCCTGGAATCCTCATCTACTGAGTTTAGATTCTTCCTACTGTCGATGATTACAGGACTTCTATCGACACCCGAATACATCAGGGCCAGCCTTGCGCACCTGGAAGGCGACCAAAGCAGGCTCATTGCACGAAAGCTCAGCCGCCAAGAAGTCCTCTACGACACCAGCAAGAAATTCACGTTCCTGCTGTCTGAAATGGCAGTCAGATGGCCCTTGATCGCGGCGCCGGCCATGGCAATGCAGCTAGATCGGCTCGCCTCTATTTCGAGACTACCCAACGTCCGAATCGGGGTGATCCCCCTGAAAGGCCTCATGCCGGTAGCGCCCATGGATACTTTTACCATCTACGACACATCCCTCGTCACTATCGAAACTACCAGCGGAGTACTGGCACTCAGGGACTCGAAAGACGTAGCAATACACCTGGAATCCTATTCCACGATGGAAAGCTACGCTCTCTTTGGCCAGGAGATGCGAAACCTGCTCGAACGATGGTCTGATGATTTCAGGAGCCCAGCCTAGGAATTTATGCAGCCACGCGCATAAACGTGGAATTGCCCGACACTTGCGCCTATCTTGGTAACTCAGCCAAGAAAGCGGAGAGCTACGGGAGAACTCCATGTCTGCTGCGGGCTTCACACAGTCGACCGACACGAGCCGTCCGCCGAAGCGGCGCCGTACCCACGCGGAGCTCATGGAGCGGATCGAGAACAACCCGATCCGGAAGGACCTGGCGACCGGACATCTGGTGGAACTGGTGGGGGCTCAGGACGGCAAGGCCTTGGTCCGGCCGCTGTTCGAGCCGGACGCCCCGCCCCGTCAGGTGCCCGTCGACCAGCTCACCACCGCGATCGGCTTGTGGGGTTGACGGTGGCGGAGCAATGGAAGCCGCAAGAGGGCCAGCAGGTCTACGAGCGCCGCAGCGGTGCCGCCGTGGAGATCATGCAGGTCCGCACGTACGGCTTGTACGTCCGGCCGTTGCGGGGCGGTGTCGAGCGGGTTGTTCAGCGCGCGGACCTGATTCCGCCGGACGACGCCCCGGGCGGTTTCTTTGATTGGCAGGCCTCGCGCGGGTGAGCGACTTCGGTGAGGCTCTGGCCGCTGAGCAGCAGGACGAGTACCGCGATGCGGGCCTGTGGCGTGATGGCCGTCCGTGCACGCGGTTTCTGTGGGCGTGGCGCGTCTCGGTGTCGGCTGTGGTCGTGCTCTTGGCCCTTTGGGTTGGTTGGTCCGTCGGGAAACCATGACGCCCCGCTTCATGAGGCGGGGGGCTAATGAAGGAACCGCCTCGGCCATGTAGGCCGGGGCGGTTTGCTTTGCTTCGAGCGTTCAGAGGAGTGCGAGGAACGGGTTCCCCGAGGCGACCGGTTCAGGCCGTGGAACGGGCATGGGAGCAGGGGCGGGAGGCACGGCCTTGGCCGGGCGGTAGGAGTCCATGCGGACGACCGCGGCCGGGCGTTCGTCACGCTGGGTTCGCGGCCGGCTGTGCGGAGAGTGACCGGTCTCGTCCTCGGTCAGGGTGTAGACCGTGGCGGGGCGGCCCAGGCCGGAGCGGTCGAGGGTGACCTTCACCCCGGGCAGAGCCTTGACCTCATCAGCCGAGGCACCGACGTACGGCAGCAGCTCGGAGGACTTCGCCTTGCCCCCGTGCAGCTCGATGCGGGCCCGGACCTTCTCAGCCAGCGTCGGCACCCGGCGGGCAGGCTTGACCGTCCCTGCCGCCGCACCGCCGGTGATGTTCACCGCGCAGCGGACGCTGTAGCGCACCAGGGAGAAGGCGGCGGACAGACAGGCGTGGTCGATCACCTCGGACTGTTCCGAGGCTGCCAGGCAGGCCGCTACCCGGATGGTTTGTTCGGCCGTCCGCTCGACGTACACGGCCTGAGCTTCGGGGAGGTTCTCGGAGATGATCCGGGCGTACCGGCGAATGGTCTTCCACAGAGGCCGGGCGTCCTCTCCGAGGCTGACCGTGCGCCTGTCACCGGCCGCCCAGTAGTAGGCCTGAGTCAGATCCCAGCCCTCCACCTCGGGCAGAGTCGCGCCGTCGTCATCCAGCATCGGAACGGACCCCAGGGCGAAGGGCATGATCCTGTTGTAGGACCCACCGGCCGCTTCCGTCGCCCCGATGTACTTGGACCAGTCGGACGGCGTGATGTGAGCATGGAAGACCACCGCCGGATCATCCACGGACTGAACCTCGGCCTTGGTCGTGTTCCGCAGCGGAGCCCCGTCCCAGGCGCTTCGGAGCTTGGCAGTGAACGAGGCATCCCGCCGCACCCGGCGGAGCACTTCGGACCACTCCTCTTCGAGCACCAGGGCCCGGACGTCACGCCCGGCCTCCGTCTCCTCCGTAGCCTCCACCTGCTCAGCAAGGTAGTTGACCAGGGACGCACCAGACGTGATGCCACTGGTGGTGTGCGTCTCCAGGAAGCGGCCGAGGGCGGGCTTCATGATGTGCTGCGCGGCCCGCAGAGCCGTGCCCTTCCCCTTGCCCGTGCCACCGACCAACGCACTCCAAACGAGGGCAGGACGGGCGTTGCCCCGGCTGGACACCTTCACTGTCTGGCCGATGGCCGCAGACCACATGCTCAGAGCGGCCACGTAGATGCCGACCGGATCGCACTCGACGTACGGGCTGACCTTGTCGACGGCCCGGCCAATGGGCCCGTACAGGGTGATGGTGCTCAACTTCTCTTCTCCTGAGACTGGTTGGGATCGGGTGGCCGGGCCGATCCCGGCCACCCCAGGTTCGTACGGTCGGTCAGGCCGCTTGGCGGGTAGCGCGCTGGTAGGCCTCGACCACGGAGACAGGTATGCGTCCCTTGGAGCGGACGGTCACCCCGTTGGCCGCAGCCCACTCACGGATGGCCTGGGCCGCCTTGGCCTTGTCATCCCGGACGGCCTGAGCGTCCTTCCTCACCGGCTCCGGCAGAGGGTCACCGCCCTTGAACTCGCCAGCGCATACGGCGTCTCGGAACGCTCCGGGCCTCCGAGCGTCGAAGCACGGGATGGAGAACTCGGCTGCGTCGTGCAGCTTCTTCGTCGCCCGCTCCGCGCCCTCACCGCAGATGATCAGCACGGTGTTGGCGTCGGCCCTGCCGACCACCTCATAGCCCATGCGGCGGACGGCCTCCCTGGCGTCCTCCCAGCTGTAGTTGGGGATCTCCCCACTCACCATCACCGTGGGACGGACCTCCGGCTCAGCCTCGGTCACGTCGTCCTCTTCGATGTCGTCCTGGTCGTCGTCCTCGGCCACCGGCACCGGCGGCTCAACAGCAACCGGCACAGCCTCAGGCTGACCAGGCGCACCAAGCGCATCCATCAGGTACCGAGTGAAGACAGCACCGTGCTCCAAGCACAGATCCCATGCGTGACCACCAATGGTCAGAGACTCAGTCGCCTCTGTCTCACTGCCGTCCTTGGCAATGTGGGCATCACAGAACGTCTTCTCTACGGGCACCAAGACAGTCGTACGCATGGGTTCTTTCGATCCTTAGCGGAGTGAGTTCGAGTGATTCAGCCGGAGCCTTGCTTCTTACGGCTGCCATTCCCGCCCACCGGCCCTACCGGCGAACAACTCGATCCTCTCACCCCAAACCCCAGAGAAGCCCCCACCTGCCATCACGGATGCATTTCTTCTAGGTAACTGAACGATAAATACAATGGGGGTAATATCTCATTCGCAAGAGAAAGGACCCGCCGGGGGCACCGTCCTCACCCTCTGTACGGGTTTGAATCTTTCCGCGGGGCTGGAGGCTGCCTAGGCCGTCCTGGCGGCCGGCGGGGCTTCGAGGGCTGCTCAGGGGCCATTTTTGGGCCTCCTGAGGCCCTTCTGGGGCCTCTCGGGGGTGAAGATGCCGCTCCGCGGCCTCGGGGAAGGCCTTGAATGAATGAAATGAGGCCTCTGGACGTGACGCCGGCCACTCTTCCGGCCAAACTGTCCCCTGCCAAGGCCTGCCGACACATACATCTATTTTGTAGGGGGGTTATATACCCCCTGTCCGAGCGAGTTTTCTCTGTCTTCTCTGACTCTCTGCTCTGGAGGCACAGATAGGCCCCCTCCCAAGGAGGGGGCATCAGCCCTTGAGGCCAATTCTGTCAGGCTTGCAAGAGCGAGAGGTGGCCTTGGCTACTCGACCCGCCACTTCCCATACAATCACATTCTCTATTCCCTACTCAAGTGGCCCCGTCGGGGTCAATTATGCTCCCCCACTTCCCCCGTTCGAGTGGACATCGAACTGATCCTCGGGAGCGGGTTGCCAGATCGATTCGGTTCGTATAGATACTTAGCCATCCGCCACCCGAGCCGCGGGTGGGACAAGAAACCGAGGCCGAACATGAACGATTACCTTGGTAAGATGATCGTCGACTACGTCCACGATAAAATGGGGATCGATGAAGCCCTCATCAACGTCGGCGAGTTCCTAAAGTACGCTCACGTCGATATTTTGGGCGATGCAACACTGTCTCCGCCCGTAATCATCCCGAACAAGGGAAGTCAGCAAATCTACTCGCAGGACTACACGAATGGCACCAGCGTAGAGCAGAGCCAGACCCTCAAGTTCTCTAAGAACCTCACCCGAACCGTGACCACGACAAAGACCAAGACCTTCGAGGTCAGCGAGGAGGTCTCAGTCGAGGTCGGGCTTGAAGGTATCGGAAAGATGGGTGGGAAGATTACCGTTAAGGCTGGCCAAACTAACACCGAAAGCGAGACCAACAGTGTCAGCGAAAGTTGGTCTGTAGACAACCCCATCAAGGTCCCGGCGCACAAGACTGTGCAGTGTGTGGTCTTCGTCGAGGAAGGAGAGCTGAGCGTCGACTTCGAGTGCCAGGGGATCATCTCTCTGAAATCTCCCGACGGCAAGCAAACTGCCCTCGGTCCGCTTCTCCAGTATGTTCTCGATAAGCACCCTGACCGGAAGGCCCTGTATGGTGTCGACCTCGGCGACGCCAGCGCACCGGACAGCCCGCGCTACCGCATGAGCGGTGACAAGTTGGTCGGACGCGCCAAGGGGAAGCTCACAGCTAAGGTCGGCGTGAACGTGAAGACCGTTACCAGCGAGCCGAAGAACGGCAAGGTACTCAAGACCTCATACATTGATGTACCGAGCCCTGCAGAAGATGATCTCAAGTACTTCTTGGCCAACGCGAAGCTGACCTCCTGAAATAGCTCGTTCCCTCGGCCTTGTTTGGGGTCAAGGGGAGCAAACATGCTTCATCCTCTTCGAGCTGGACCAGGCCCAGGCAGAGAGCCCGGAGGGCGAGGAGCCGGCCGTGCTCCTGGTGCACGCCGCGGGCCAGGACCCCGAGGCCCCCGAGGACCCGCTTCCGCGGACCCTCTGCGGTAGGGACACCGGGCCCATGGAGCACTCGCATTACCGGCCTGAGAGGCCCGGCGAGCCCTGGTACCCGTTCTACCTGCGGAACCGGCGCTGTCCGGCCTGTGAGGACGTCCTGAGTCGGCTCTGAGGCCTCAAAACAAAGAAGGCGGGCCCTCGCCAGGAAGGCGAGGGCCCGCAACGTGTGATGATCAGGACGTAGGCCAGTCGACAGTGGCCTTGAGGATGCCCTTGGTGGGCTTGCTCTCGTCGAACGTGTGGTCCGGCTTGACGGTATCGAGATTCGGGAGCCGGACGATCTTTCCGCCGTAGAAGTGTGCCGCGTCGATGTAGTCCGCGCGGTACTTCTCGCTCTGGCCGGACCGGAAGCCGCTCAGCTGGGATGCGAACGTGGCGAATCGCGAGTGCCCGGCGACGATGTCAGTTCCGGTGGGCATGGCCGTGGTGGAGAGCACCGTGAAGCCTGCCAGGCGGGCGACGACGCCGTTAGCGGTTACCCCGGCCTCACCGTAGGCCCCGGCGTTGGCGATGGCCGGGTGCTCGATCAGGTACCGCTTCACGCGGGGCGAGACGACCACGTATCGGCCCTCTGGGATGTCGTTGGTGTCCAGGGCCAGCATGAGGTCCAGAATGGCACTGTAGAGCGCCTGAGGGGCGTTTCCGGCCATCACCTTCACATTGGGCATGGGAGTGGCTCCAGCGGCAATTACGCGGGCCATGAAACTGTCTGCCTCACGGGCCAGGGCCCGAACCATCTCCTGGTTGATCGGAGAGTTCATCGCCCCGGCGACCTGCACCCGTTCGATCTGCTCCACGAGAAGTTGGATGTACTTCGCCTCAGTGATGTGAAGAAGCTGATCCACGGTTTCCGGCCGCTGGGCCGTCATGCCCTCAGGAAGCTTGTAATCCCCAACAGTCGGACGAGTAAGGCTGTTGATATGAACCGTGTCGCCACGCTTGCTGATGTTGCCTTCGTAGGACCGGTTGGTCACAAAGCGGGAAGCCCATACCAGCAGCGGGTCAAGCTGCGTGATGAGCGCGTTGTTCCATTCCTCGCTGACAAAGGTGTTGGAAAGCGAGTTCTGGTAGCTGTAGCTCAAATATTTCTCCTAGGTCTTATCGGTATCGCGCATCGAGCGAGCGGACGGAGAATCCCCGGATGGGGCCGCCCTGACGGCCGAGGCCGAGATTCTGCGCATAAGGCGGCTTGGCATCGGGCCGACTTCGGATGTACTCGCCGATCAAATCGCGGTCCACAGTCCCGTCCTCTCCAAGGAACTGGCCAAGAGGCATGAATTTGAGATCCTTGTCGGTGATCTCAATCTCGGCCCGTGCGGCCTGGGCTGTCATCTCGGCCATGACCAGCTGAGGCCCCAGTTCGACTAGAACCGCCTTGCGGGTGTCTGCGCGAATTTGCTCCGCGGCTTCCTCAGCCATGGTCGCGTGCTCGGTGCGGAGAATGTCCAGTTCCGCGCTGGCGGCGTGCCATCGCTTCTCGTTGGTCCGGGAGAGGGACTTCCACTTGTTGACTTCGCCCGTAAGGGCTGAAAGGCCCCCATCCTCTGGGGAATTGTCGCTCACAGCCGGGCTCGAATCGGCGCCGTCCAAAAGAACCTCCAAGGGTCAGCGCTGGCGGGCATCGAGTGAGGGCGTCGAGAAGAACCCGGCCGGGAACGGGTTCCGGTGGTACCCGGCGCCCTGTAGATCGGCGAACTCGGATTCCTTCTTCCGCCAAGGGCTCAGGAGTTCCTGAATAGCTTCCTGTGACGGCTGGCCATCGGTATCGAGCAGCTTGGACAGGTCCAGATAGTCAGCGAATCCGTCGTAGAGGGTGATGCCTTCCTTGACAGCCTGGGCCCTCAGCTCCGCCAGAGCGAGCTTGCCCGCGTACTCGCGGTGAATCTCCGCCCGAATGGCCTCGGCGGGATCGGCCGGCACAGGCTCCGGAGCCTGCTCCACGCCGCCTTCAAAAGAATCAATGTCAGTCATGGTCACTTCTCGTTCTTGGTGATCAGATTGGCTCCGGCAAGCTTGATCGCCTGCCGGGTGTTGATGTCCTTGGCCTGCTCCATGAGGGATTCAAGAGGAATCCGAAGGCAATGGGCAATCGCGACGAACATCGGAAGGCTTGGCGTTCGCTCGCCACGTTCCCACTGGTAAACCGCCTGGGCAGTAACCCCCAGGCGCTTGGCCAGATCTTTGACGGAGAGGCCCAGGCTCATCCGCCGGGCCTTCCCCTTCACGCAGTCATACATAGCTCTCCAACCAACGAGTGAGTACCAGGAGGATCAAATAAAAGAGGCCCCGGCCTCCAATAGGAGAAGGCCGGGGCCTCTGTCTGAACCGGGGTGCCAGACTCACCCCGGACTCAGCTCTAAAGATCTCAGTGAAGAAGACTTCTCTCACTAGAGTTGTAATCTCGGTTAAAACTTCTTCTCCACTAAGGACGTATGTGTCCCCTGGGCCTACTCTCGGACAGCAGCCCAGGAAGAGAGACCCAGATCACATACTCCAGGAAGGCCGCCCCTTGAAGGCGGCCCTACTGAGGTAGCTACTGGCCCTCGTTCACTCAGCCCAGGCAGCAGCGACCTCTATTAGAGAAGAGCCGTGATGCTCACCCTTGCGGTTGAGCGGCCGAGGGGTCCGTTTCGTTAAACCGCGGCTGCTCCCGGAGGCCCCGGGCCCAGTCGGCAAGACTGAACGCCGAACCACCCCGGCTGATGTTGTCCGCCTCGTTCTCGGCCCTCCGGGCGCCCTCTGGCGCCTCATGGAGCCAGTCGTTGGCCTCCCGGTCCCAGGGGATGTTGTGGCCGTGCGTAGCGCACTCCTCCCGCTTCCTGCGGAGGCCCATGCCAGCCACCGCGAGAGGTACCAGCAGGCATCGAGCCGAGGCGGACGGGGCGAGCAGCCCCGCGTCCTTAAGGGCCTTGAGGGCCTGCGAGTACCGACCCTTGCTATACGGCCGGCCGTCCTCCCGGGTCAGGATCAGTTGCAGCTCTCCAGAGCCCAGAGGGGCATGCCCACCCCGCTGCATGCGGTCCATGGCGAGCAAGAACAGCCGGAGGTCAAGGTGAAGACCAGGGGCACCGACCGCCGTGTTTCGACCCTCAGGCCGATAGAACTTGGCGAAGTGGTAACTCATCCATCTCCTAACTAACTCTTCGGGAAATACATCAGCCCCCGAGTCGCCTCGGGGGCTGATGCTATGAAGTTATGGGTGCGCGGTACTCACTGTCAGTTAGTCGCCGGTGATTCCTTTAGTGCCTTGATCTCCAGATCGAGAATCTCGCGGAAGATCTTTAGGGCAGCCAAATCCCAGCTTCGCTGATCACTCGGCTCGACAGTCGGCCCGCCCGCCTCGTTCGCTTTCAATGCGATGTCCTTCGGAGGAATGACATATACGGCGGCGCCGTGATCCCTCTTCCTCGGGTGGCCCCAGACAAAGATCCTGAACCCGCTTTGGTACAGGAAAGGACCACGCTCCTTCCAGCCGTCCATTCGAGCCCACTTGTCAGCATAGGTCTGTCCGGTTCCAAGAACCTCCCATCGACCAGGGACGAAAGGCTCCGCCCTAAGGGATTCGAGAGTAGCCGCGTGGCGCTCCATAGTCTTGGTGACGGTCTCTACGACGACCAGCGATGAAGCCAGGGCGATAGAGTTGGAGAGGTTCTCAATAGCCTCCTCCAGTTCCTTGATCTGCCTCCGGTTGTCCTTCCCTGGCACGTATATCCGCTCGGTTATTTCTTCTGCCCCAACCGTGGTCAGGAAGGCGTGTTCTGCGACGCTGTAGAGGGGACCCTGTGGCCATGAGACCGAGAAGGGGCAAGGCGTCCCGTTGGACCAAGAGGAGCAGCGGAAGTACTCATGTCGCTTCGGCTCACCGCTTGCCAGCGTGGTATTCGAGCTGTTCTCGTACATCTTCTTGCCGCAGGGGCAAAAGAAGACGCCTGCCGCCGGGGAAGCATTCGACTTGATTCCGGCCCGGAACTTGCCCAGCTCGGTGACCGTTGCCTGCAACTGGTCGAACTCCTCATCCGTGAGGATCGGATCGGCCCACCGCACCGGGATGCCGTCCCTAAGCAGAGGCTCGCCCTTGTGCATGGCGACGCCCTTGAGTACCGGCTTCTTGAGGAGTTTGCTCAGGGTTGAGGTAAGCCACTTCGACCCCTTGATCTCATGCTTCACACCGGCCTTGCCTTCGGCGGCGTTCACGCTCCGCTGATAGTCCTGGGAAGTCAGGACTCCACGGCCAGTCCAGTCAGCACACACGCGCCCCATGGTCCAGCCCTGTTCCACGATCCGCTCATATGCCTCCCGTACGAGCGGGCCGGTGACGGGATCGACGATGAGCTTGAAGCGCTGTCGACCGTTGTGCTCGGCAAGCACTGCGCGGTAGCCGAACGGCCACGTCCCTCCGCCCCACAGGGATTCGTCACGGTAGTACTGAGTCTGGTCACGGCGCTTCTGCACGATGGCTTCCCTGTACTCCTGAGCCTGGGTGGCCTTGATGTAAGCAATCATCCGGCCGTTGCCGGGCCTGATGTCCAGCGAGGGGTCATCCAAGCAAATGATGTCCTTCCCGCCCTGGTAGCACTTGTCCGCGAACAGCTCCCAGTGGGTCTGGTTCCGCGTGATGCGGTCAAGTGAGGTCACCATGATCGCGTCCCACTCGTACCAAAGCGGTTCACGCATCCACTTCCCGAGGTTGGGCCGGTCCTCCGGGCTGATGGCGCCGGAGACAAACGAGTCCTCCACCTCTCCGGCGGAGGCGTACTTGCCCGCCGTCATGGCAGCGCTCTGGGCCTCCGCCTGGCGGACCAGGGCAGAGCTGTCCTCGGAGTCCCGGCTGATGCGACGCATCCTCAGGACCCGCGCACCCGGGTTCGGCTGGTGTGGCATGTAGTTCCCTCCCTTGTCCTACAGCCCTCGACGCTACCTCCATGGTCAAGCTGTTTTCCGAGGGCTGGGAGGCCAACCACCAGGTCCTCCAGCACCTCGGCGGCCACCGGGTCCGGCTGAGGTAGCCGGTCGCGGACGGTCGTGGACGGTCAGTCCTCGGTCTCGCAGACCGCGAAGGCCACCACGGACCCGTGCGCGGCCTGGGCGCTCCAGCCGGTGGCGTCGGCGGTCGGCCCGCTGGCGCGCACCGGGCCTTCGGCATCGGGCTGGAGCCGGTAGCCGCCGCCGGTCAGGTGGGTGCCGTTCGGGCAGGTGGCCGTGGAGGTGCCGCCCGGACTGCTGGGCGGCCCGGTGACGACCTTCGCCGTCTCCGCCGCGGCGGCCGGGGCGGCGGGGACGAGGACGGCGGGGACGAGGACGGCGGCGGCCAGCAGGAGGCCGGTGGACAGTGCGCGCATGGGGTACTCCCGGTTCGGTGGACGGTGCTGCTCGACGGACGCCGCTCGGCGGGTGCTTCCCGGCCCGCCGGGCGGCCGCCGTACCCGGTACAACCGGTTCGCATGCGACCTGGAAGCGCGGCGCCCGGGTCACCGCCCCGGCGCGCGCCCGGGAATAGCGCCTGCACGCGCACCGTTCCGCTACCGGCCGCCGCCGCGAGACAATGGACGACGGCCACGACCGGGCGGCGCGGCCCGGAGCAGCCCGCCGCCCTCCCTCACCGAGACCCCGGAGGTGTCCGTCCATGCCCGACTCCCCCGCCGAGACGCCCGAGCCCACCAGGCGCCTGCGCCCCGCGCAGCTCCTGTTCGAGCCGCAGGCTGCCGAACCGGAGCCGGAACGATTCTTCGACCTGGAGTCGATCGACGACCCCGCCGAGCTGCTGCGCCGCTCCACCGAGCTGGCCCTGGCCTTCCGGGCCGCCGCCGAGCGGGCCACCGACTTCCAGGCCGTCGCCGCCGCGCAGCTGGCCGACCCGCGCCGGTTCGACGCGCTGTCGGACACCGAGGTCGCCGAGCGCGCGGACTGGACCCCGGACTACGCGGCCAAGATGATCGAGTACGGCCGAGGCCTGATCCAGCCGCGCCGCCACGAGGACTGACCCAGCCCCTCGAACCCCGCCCCTCGCATCCCACCCCTCGAACCCTGCCCCTCGCGTCCCGCCCCGGCCCCTTCCGCAGACCCTCCCCGGCCGCTGGCATATGCCAGCGGCGAAGGGTACGCGATCGCCCGTCGCCCTGTCCGGCGAACGGGGCTTTCCACCACGCCGGGGGCGCGCACGGCGCAGGCTGCTGGGCGTGGACATCTGGACGCACCAGTCGGTGGAGTACGTCACCGTGGCCGGGGAGGCCTGGCTGGCCTCCGCCAGCGAGTACCCGCGCAGCATGCGCGCCTTGTGGGAGGCCCGCCCGTGGGCACCCTCCGTGCTGCCCTGCGGGCGGGCCTTCGACGTGATCAGCATGCCGTCGCTGTTCGGCCGCCGGGTGCTGGACGAACTGTGGGCCTCCGGCCCCGGCTGCGGCCCGGTCGCGGCCTACCGCGGGCGCACCCTGCTGTTCGTCCGGCCCGGCACCGCGCCCCGGCTGCGCCGGCTGCTGGCCTGGGAGGAGTGGGCCCGGGACGTGCCGCCGCTGCTGTGCCACGGCAAGGGCGACGCGGTGACCGTCCCGCCGTTGCAGCGGATGGTGCACGGCCCGGACTCCCCCGGCCGGGGCACCGGCCGCTGGATCGTCGCCCCGGAGGAGCGGGAGCCCTGGCTGCCCGGGGCCTCGGTGGTGCTGTGGGCCTGTGTGCGGGCGGCGCGCGAGCCCGGTACCGGCGCCGTGGCCGAACCGGTCCTGGTGACCCGGGGGTGAACGGAGGGCGGCCGGTATTCGATTTTGGCTCGACCGCCGGCCGCTGCTACAGTTTTCTCTGTCAGCAGGCGCCGCTAGCTCAGTTGGTTAGAGCAGCTGACTCTTAATCAGCGGGTCCGGGGTTCGAGTCCCTGGCGGCGCACAGACAGCCGGAAGGCCCCTTGCGAGAGCAAGGGGCCTTCCGGCGTTTCCACCCCGTGAGCCTGGACGGGGAGAGCCGGGCCGCCCGCCGGAGCGGACGGCCCGGTCCCGGGCTCAGCGGCCGCGCAGCGCGCGGTAGCGGGCCACCAGCGCGGCGGTGGAGCTGTCCAGCTGCCCGCCGCCCTCGCCGGTGAGCAGCACCGGCTCGATCCGCTTGGCGAGCACCTTGCCCAGCTCGACGCCCCACTGGTCGAAGGAGTCGATGTTCCAGATCGCGCCCTGGACGAACACCTTGTGCTCGTACAGCGCGACCAGCTGGCCGAGCACCGACGGGGTCAGCTCGGCGGCCAGGATGGTGGTGGTCGGGTGGTTGCCCTTGAAGGTCTTGTGCGGGACGAGCTCGGCCGGCACGCCCTCGGCGGCGACCTCCTCCGGGGTCTTGCCGAAGGCCAGCGCCTGGGTCTGGGCGAAGAAGTTGGCCAGCAGCAGGTCGTGCTGGGCGGCCAGGCGGTCGGGCAGGTCGGCGACGGGGCGGGCGAAGCCGATGAAGTCGGCCGGGACCACCTTGGTGCCCTGGTGCAGCAGCTGGTAGTAGGCGTGCTGGCCGTTGGTGCCGGGGGTGCCCCAGACCACCGGGCCGGTCTGCCAGCCGACCGGGGTGCCGTCGCGGGTCACCGACTTGCCGTTGGACTCCATGTCCAGCTGCTGGAGGTAGGCGGTGAACTTGGACAGGTAGTGCGAGTACGGCAGCACCGCGTGCGCCTGGGCGTCGAAGAACGCGCCGTACCAGACGCCCAGCAGGCCGAGCAGCAACGGGACGTTCTGCTCCGGCGGGGCGGTGCGGAAGTGCTCGTCGACCAGGTGGAAGCCGTCCAGCATCTCGCGGAAGGCGTCCGGGCCGATGGCGATCATCAGCGAGAGGCCGATCGCCGAGTCGTAGGAGTAGCGGCCGCCGACCCAGTCCCAGAACTCGAACATGTTGGCCGTGTCGATGCCGAAGTCCTGCACGCCCTGGGCGTTGGTGGACAGCGCGACGAAGTGCTTGGCCACCGCCTCGGTGCCGGCGCCCAGGCCGTCGAGCAGCCAGCCGCGGGCGGAGATCGCGTTGGTGATGGTCTCGATGGTGGTGAAGGTCTTCGAGGCCACGATGAACAGCGTCTCGGCCGGGTCGAGGTCCCGGACCGCCTCGTGCAGGTCGGCGCCGTCCACGTTGGAGACGAAGCGGACCGCCAGGTCGCGCCTGCCGAAGGAGCGCAGCACCTCGTAGGCCATCGCCGGGCCGAGGTCGGAGCCGCCGATGCCGATGTTGACCACGGTGCGGATGGGCTTGCCGGTGTGGCCCTTCCACTCGCCGCTGCGGACCCGGTCGGCGAAGGCGGCCATCTTGTCCAGGACGGCGTGCACCGCGGGGACGACGTTCACGCCGTCCACCTCGACGACGGCGCCGCGCGGGGCGCGCAGCGCGGTGTGCAGGACGGCCCGCTGCTCGGTGATGTTGATCTTCTCGCCGCGGAACATGGCGTCCCGCAGCTCGGCGACGCCGGTGGCGGCGGCGAGCTCGCGCAGCAGCTCCAGCGTCTCGTCGGTGACCAGGTGCTTGGCGTAGTCCACGTGCAGGTCGCCGACCTGGAGCGTGTGGGTGCGGCCGCGCTCGGGGTCGGCGGCGAACAGCTCGCGCAGGTGGGTCTCGCCCAGCTCGGCCCGGTGCTTGGCCAGGGCGGCCCACTGCGGGGTGCGGTCGAGCGGGGTGCGGGCGTCGGCGCGGGTCTCCGACATCGGTGGGTCCTCGATTCATCTGGGTGCAGAAACCGGCAGGGCCAGGCGTGGGGCCGGTCGTCGTCGACCGGCTTCGCGAGGTTGCGGCGGTACGGGTGGTGCGCCGACTCCGTTGACGGCCTGCCCGGGTTCAGCCTATGCAACTCCGGCGGGGGTGGTGCACATTCCGGCCGGTCGGGGGCCGTGCCGCCGGGCGGCCGGACTGCCCGTCACTTCCGTTGCACCCGCCGCTCGCGGTGCGTTCACTTCCGCTCGGAGCGCAGGTCCAGTCCGCGCAGCACGTGGTCCACCAGCTCCGGGTCGGCGCCGAGTTCGCTGCGGGCGACCAGCATCTCGCGGCGGGAGGCGGCGATCATCTCCTGCTCGACCTCGGCGGCGGCCCGCCACTGGGCGATCCGCTGCTTCGCCTCGGCGGCCTCCTCCTCGGCGTAGTTCTCCGGGCAGAGCCGGGCCAGCCGGTCGTGCTGACGGTCCCGCAGCCGGTCGGCGACCTCGGCCGGCAGCCTGTCCTGCTCCTCCAGTTCGCCGAGCCGCTCCAGCCCGGCCTTGGCGGCGCGCCACCACAGCCGGCGCACGGCCTGTTCGTGCGCGTCCTGGTCGATGTCCAGCTGGAGCCGCTTGGCCAGCCAGGGCAGGGTCAGGCCCTGCACCAGCAGGGTGAACAGCACCACGCTGAACGCGATGAACACCAGTCGGCCGCGCTCCGGGAAGTCGGCGCCGGAGTGCAGGGTGAGCGGGATGGCCAGGGCCAGGGCGACGGTGGCCACCCCGCGCATGCCGGACCACCAGAGCACCACGCTCTCCCTCCAGCTGAACGGGGTGTCCTCCTCGTTGTTCTTGCGCAGCTTCTTCGACAGCCAGCCGGCCGGCAGCAGCCAGAGCAGCCGGACCGCCACCACGACCGCGATGACCACCGCGGCGTCGCCGAGGAAGCCGGTCCAGCCGCGGCCGGCCTCCTTGAGCACGGTGGCCAGCTCCAGGCCGATCAGGCCGAAGGCGACGCCGGTGATCAGGATCTCGACCACCTCCCAGAAGGCGTTGCCGACCAGCCGGTAGGCGACGGCGTCCGCGTCGGAGGCCCGCTCGGCGAGGTAGAGCGCGCAGATCACCACGGCGAGCACGCCGGAGCCGTGGATCTCCTCCGCGACGGTGTAGGCGGCGAAGGGCACCAGCAGGTTGAGCGCGACCTGCTGGGTCGGGTCGTCCAGGCGGTCGGCGAGCTTGGCGTTCACCCAGCCCAGCACCACGCCGACGACCACCGCGAGCACGGCGGACAGCACGAAGCGCAGCGCCGCGTGGCCGACCGAGAAGTCGCCGCTGACCACGGCCTCGATGGCGAGCGAGTAGACGACGATCGCGGTGACGTCGTTGAACAGGCCCTCGCTCTCCAGGATCGCCACCAGCCGGCGCGGCAGGCCGATGCTGCCGGCCACCGCGACGGCGGCCACCGGGTCGGGCGGGGAGACCAGCGCGCCGACCGCGATCGCGGCGGCGAGCGGCAGCGCGGGCAGCAGCCAGTGCACGGTGCCGGCCACCGCGACGGTGGTGACCACCACCAGGGCGACGGCCAGCAGCAGGATCGAGCGGGCGTTGGCCTTGAAGTAGCGGACGCTGGAGCGCCGGGCGACGGCGAAGATCAGCGGCGGCAGGACCAGCGGGAGGATCAGCTCGGGCTCGATCTTGACGTCCGGGATCTGCGGGACGATCGCCATGACGATGCCGAGCAGGGTCATCAGGACCGGTTGCGGCACGCCCGTCTTTCGGGCGAGTGGCATGGTCACCACGGAGGCGAGCAGCACCAGGAAGAACAGGGGCAGCTGGCCCACGGGGAGGTTCCTCTCGACGACGGTTCGGCGACGGTTCGGCGACGGACGGCTGAGCGCCGCCCAGGATAAATCTGACAATGCGCCCATTCGCGGGGACACGCCGAACGGACCCTTGACCTCAAGCGCACTTCACGTCCGAGGATCGGGACGTTCGAGCAGCGGATCGGCCAGTGCCGGCGAGAGGAGCACCCCATGAAGGCGGTCACCGTACCGAGGTCCGGCGGTCCCGAGGTCCTGCGGGTCACCGGGGTGGCGGACCCGGAACCCGGCCCGGGAGAGGTCCGGGTGCGGGTGTACGCCGCCGCGGTCCAGCCGGTGGACCTCGCGATCCGGGAGGGCTTCCGCCCGCCGGGGCTGGTGGCCGCGGAGCCGTTCGTCCTGGGCAACGAGTTCGCCGGGGTGGTGGACCGGCTCGGGCCGGGCGCCGGGCCGTGGCGGGTCGGCGACGAGGTGCTGGGCTTCCGGGTGCTGGGCTGCCAGGCCGAGCTGGTCACGGTGGACGCCGGCCAGTTGGTGGCCAAGCCCGCCGGGATGCCCTGGGAGCAGGCCGGCGCGCTCTCCGCCTCCGGGCAGACCGCGCACGTGGCGCTCGACCTGCTCGGGGTCGGCCCCGGGGAGACCGTGCTGGTGCACGGCGCCTCCGGCGGGGTGGGCACCGTCGCCGTCCAGCTCGCCCGCGCGCTGGGCGCCACCGTGGTCGGCACCGCGAGCGAGCGCAACCACGCCTACCTGCGCGGACTGGGCGCGATCCCGGTCGCGTACGGCGAGGGGCTGGTCGAGCGGGTCCGGGCGGTCGCGCCGCAGGGGGTGGACGCGGCCTTCGACGCGGCCGGGCGGGGCGCGCTGGCCGCCTCCGTCGAGCTGGTCGCCGACCGGGACCGGATCGGCACCGTGGTCGACTACCCGGAGGCCGAGCGGCTGGGCGTCCGGGGGCTGCGCGGGCCGCGCACCGCCGAGCGGCTGGCCGAGCTGGTCCGGCTGTGGGAGGCGGGCGGGCTGCGGCTGGAGATCGCCGAGACGCTGCCGCTGGAGAAGGCCGCCGAGGCGCACCGGCTGGTCGCCACCGGGCACGTCCGCGGCAAGGTGGTGCTGACCGCCTGAGGGCCTCCGGGCCGATTGTGTGTTTCGGCCGCTGACCAGGTAATGTTCTCCACGTCAGCAGGCGCCGCTAGCTCAGTTGGTTAGAGCAGCTGACTCTTAATCAGCGGGTCCGGGGTTCGAGTCCCTGGCGGCGCACAGACAGCCGAGAGGCCCCTTGCGAGAGCAAGGGGCCTCTCGGCGTTCCGGCGTACCCGCGCGCCCCGTGGCAGGAAAGGTGGGAAACCGGTCATTGCTGCCGTCGCGGGCCAGTGACAGGCTGGCCGCATGAGAGCGCGCAGCGTGGTCGTCGTCCTCTACGACGACGTGCAGAGCCTGGACGTGACCGGCCCCCTGGAGGTGTTCGCGGGGGCGGGCGCGGCCGCCGGGCAGCCGGGCGCCTACCGGGTGACCACCGCCTCCGCCGGCGGCCGGCCGGTGCGCAGCTCCAGCGGGCTGCGCCTGCTGCCGGACGCCGACCTCGCCGAGGTCGGGCCGGTGCACACGCTGCTGGTCCCCGGCGGGGTGGACTTCGAGCACCCGGACGGCGCGCTGGTGGCGCGGATCCGGGAGCTGGCCGACCGGGCCGAGCGGGTGGTGTCGGTGTGCACCGGGGCCTTCCTGCTCGCCGAGGCGGGACTGCTGTCCGGGCGCCGGGCGACCACCCACTGGGCGTACTGCGGGGAGCTGGCCCGCCGGTTCCCCGACGTGGCGGTCGACCCGGACCCGATCCACGTCCGGGACGGGCGCGTCGCCACCTCGGCCGGGGTCACCGCCGGGATCGACCTGGCGCTGGCCCTGGTCGAGGAGGACCACGGCCGGGACGCCGCGCTGCTGATCGCCCGTCACCTGGTGGTCTTCCTGCGCCGGCCGGGCAACCAGGCCCAGTTCAGCACCCAGCTGGCCGCCCAGGTGGCGGCCCGGCAGCCGCTGCGCGAGGTGCAGCAGTGGATCGCCGAGCACCCCGGGGCGGACCTCTCGGTGGAGGAGCTGGCCCGGCGGTCGGCGCTGTCGCCGCGGCACTTCGCCCGGGCCTTCGCCGCCGAGGTGGGGGTGACCCCGGGCCGGTACGTGGACGGGGTCCGGCTGGAGGCCGCCCGGCGGCTGCTGGAGGACACCGACGACGGCGTCGAGGCGATCGCGCGCTCCTGCGGCTACGGCACCCCGGAGGCGATGCGGCGCGCCTTCGTCCGGACCGTGGCCGCCCCGCCCGCCGAGTACCGCCGCCGCTTCCGTTCCCGGCCCGACGGTCCACCGGCCGGCGGTCCACAGCCCGATGGAGGTCACTGATGCGCATCGCGTTCCTGCTCTACGACGACTTCACCGCCCTGGACGCGGTCGGCCCGTACGAGGTGCTGTCCCGGATCCCCGGGGCCGAGGTGGTGTTCACCGCCGCGAAGCCCGGCCCGGTCCGCTCCGACATGACCCTGGCGCTGACCGCGGACGCCACCCTGGACGAGGTGGACTCCGCCGACGTGCTGCTGGTCCCCGGCGGGCCCGGGACGGAGGCGCAGCTGACGGACCCGGCGGTGCTCGACTGGGTGCGCCGGGTGGACGCGACCACCACCTGGACCACCTCGGTCTGCTCCGGCTCGCTGATCCTCGCCGCCGCCGGCCTGCTGGAGGGCCGCCGGGCCACCAGCCACTGGGGCGTGCTGGACGGCCTGACCCGGTTCGGGGCGGAGCCCACCGGCACCGAGCGGATCGTGGTCGACGGCAAGTACGCGACCGCGGCCGGGGTCTCGGCCGGGATCGACCTCGCGCTGCGGCTGACCGGCCTGATCGCCGGGGACGGGACCGCGCAGGCGATCCAGCTGCTCATCGAGTACGACCCGCAGCCGCCGTACGCCGCGGGCTCCCTCGCGAAGGCCTCCCCGGCGGTGGTGGAGGGGGCGAAGCGGCTGCTGACGGCCTGACGGCGCCGCGCGGGGTCCGCGCCCGACGGGTGCGGACCCCGCCTCCGGTCAGCGGCCGAAGTAGGCGTCGAAGTTCTTGGAGAACTCCCGGCCGCCGAACTGGTCCCAGTTGACCGACCAGGTCATCAGCCCGGCCAGCTTCGGCTGGGCGCCCGAACGCGGCACGTACGTGCCGCAGTTGGCCAGCTTGGTGAGGCAGTCCAGGGCCTTGTCCACCTCGGCCGGGGCGACGTAGCCGTTGCCCGCGTTGGTGGTGGCCGGCATGCCGATGGCGACCTTCGAGGCGGGCAGCGGCGGGAACACGTTGTTGGTGTTGCCCGCCACCGGGAAGCCGCTGAGCAGCAGGTCGGTCATCGCGACGTGGAAGTCGGCGCCGCCCATCGAGTGGTACTGGTTGTCCAGGCCCATGACGGAGCCGGAGTTGTAGTCCTGGACGTGCAGCAGGGTGAGGTCGTCGCGCAGCGCGTAGATCACCGGCAGGTACGCCCCGGCGCGCGGGTCCTGACCGCCCCAGGGGCCGGATCCGTAGTACTGGTAGCCGAGTTGGACGAAGAAGGTCTCCGGCGCCATGGTCAGCACGAAGCCCGGGCCGTACTTGGCCTTGAGGGTCTTGAGCGCCGAGATCAGGTTGACGACGACCGCGCTCTTCGGGTTCTTGAAGTCGGTGTCGCCGGTGTCGAGGGAGAGCGAGTGGCCCTCGAAGTCGATGTCCAGTCCGTCCAGGCCCCACCTGTCGATGATGGCCGAGACCGAGCTGACGAAGGTGTCCCGGGCGGCGGCGGTGGTCAGCTGGACCTGGCCGTTCTGGCCGCCGATCGAGATCAGCACCTTCTTGCCCTGGGCGCGCTTGGCGGCGATGGCGGCCTTGAAGTCGGCGTCGGACTCGACGGTCGGGCAGTCGGTGGCCGAGCAGCGGTTGAAGCGGATGTCGCCGGAGGTCGGGGAGGTGGGCTCGCCGAAGGAGAGGTCGATGATGTCCCAGGAGTTGGGGACGTCGGCCATCCGGGTGTAGCCCGCGCCGTTGGCGAAGCTGGCGTGCAGGTAGCCGACCAGGGTGTGGCTGCCGGCGGGGGTCCCGGTCGGGGTGCCGGTGGGCGTACCCGTCGGGGTCCCGGTCGGCGTGGGCGTGGGCGTGGGCGTCGGGGTCGGGGTCGGAGTCGGAGTGGGTGTCGGCGTCGGCGTCGGGCTGGGGGCGCCCGGGCCGTCCAGCGAGACGTCGTCCGCGTAGTAGGTGCCCTGTCCGTACCAGCCGTGGGTGTACACGGTGGCGGTGGTCTGGTTGGCACCGGTGGTGAAGCCGAGGCTGAGCTTCTGGTAGCCGCCGCCGGTGCCGGGCGTCCAGGTGCTGGGGCCGCCGCCGTCGACGCCCAGGTAGACGTAGGAGCCGTTGACCCAGGCACTGAGCGTGTACGTGGTGTTCGGTGCGACGGCGACGGTCTGGGCGCACTGGGCGGTGTCGCCCGCGGTGGCCGCGGCGGCGAGCGCGTGGCTGCCGCCGTGCACCGGGCTGGTGACGACGCTGCCGGAGTTGCCGGTGCAGCTCCAGGGGCCGAGCGAGCCGGATTCGAAGCCGCCGTTGACCAGGAACTCGCCGGCCGAGGCGGCGGGTGCCAGGCCGAGGGTGACGCCGACCAGGGTGGCCGCGGCGAGGGCGGAGGCGGTGCCGGCGGCGAGGCCGTTTCTCAGGGTTCTGCGCATGCGGGTGCTCCTGCGGTGGCACGGTCGTGGGGGACGTCCGAGGGCACGCCGGAGCACGCGCCAGTGGGGGGAACGGCCCGGCCTGGCACCCAAGTTGGACTAGACCACTGAAATGGATCCGGCAGTGCGCTGTCAATGGTCCAGACCGGTGCGGGAGGGTGGTCTCCGGTTGCCGCGGGTGACACCCCGTCGAAGGATGGAGGAGTGACCCCGCCCGGCTACCTCCGCCACCCCCACCTGCACGGCGGCCTGCTCACCTTCACCGCCGAGGACGACGTCTGGATCGCCCCGCTGGAGCCCGGGGCCGCCGCCACCGGCCGGGCCTGGCGGGTCGGCTGCGACCGCACCCGGGTCAGCCACCCCCGCTTCTCCCCCGACGGCACCACCCTCGCCTGGACCAGCTGGCTCGGCCTGACCCCCGAGGTGTGGACCGCCCCGGTCGAGGGCGGCGAGACCCGCCGGCTCAGCCACTGGGGCAGCCAGGACACCCGGGTGCGCGGCTGGCTGCCGGACGGCGAGGTGCTGGCCGTCACCTCCTTCCACGAGCCCTTCGGCCACTACACCTGGGCGCACGCCCTGCCGCCCGACGGCTCCCCCGGCCGCCGGATGCCCTGGGGCCCGGTCGGCGACGCCCAGCTCAGCCGGGACCGGACCGTCCTGCTCACCGGCGCCGCCCCGCACGAGCCCGCCGCCTGGAAGCGCTACCGCGGCGGCGCGACCGGCCGGCTCTGGGTGGACGGCGAGCCGATCCTCCCCGGGCACACCGGCCACCTCGCCTCCCCCATGCCGGTCGGCGACCGGATCGCCTTCCTCTCCGACCACGAGGGCATCGGCAACCTCTACTCCTGCCGCCCCGACGGCACCGACCTGCGCCGGCACTCCGACCACGCCTCCTACTACGCCCGCGAGGCCGCCACCGACGGCACCCGGATCGTCTACCAGCACGCCGGCGACCTCTGGCTGCTGGACGGCCTGGACGCCCCCGCCCCGCACCGGCTGCGGGTGCCGCTCGGCGGCGCCCGGGCCGGCCGCCGCCCGTACCAGGTCGGTGCGGCCTCCCAGGTCAAGGACCTCGCCTGCGACCGGACCGGCCGGGCCGGGGTGATCACCGTGCGCGGCAGCCAGTACTGGCTCACCCACAAGGACGGCCCGGCCCGGGCGCTCGCCGACACCCCCGGGGTGCGCACCCGACTGCCGGTGGTGCTCGGGCACACCGGCGAGGCGGCCTGGATCACCGACGCCGAGGGCGCCGACGCGATCGAGGTGATGCCGCTGCCGGGCCACCAGGAGACGGCGTCGCACCAGGAGACGACGGCCCACCGCCACCGGGTGCTCGCCGCCGGCCGGCTCGGCCGGGTCCTGGAGCTCACCGCCGCCCCCGACGGCTCCCGGCTCGCCGCCACCACCTCGGACGGCCGGCTGCTGCTGGTCTCCGCCGAGGACGGCGCGGTGCGCGAACTGGCCGCCTCCGAGCACGGGCCGGTCACCGGCGCCCGGTTCTCCCCCGACTCGCACTGGGTCGCCTGGTCCCAGCCGGCCGCCGGGCGCTCGCTGCGCCGGATCCGGCTCACCCGCACCGACGCCCCCGCCCCGACCACCGACGTCACCGACGGCCGGTTCGAGGACGAGCAGCCGGTGTTCACCCGGGACGGCCGCTACCTGGCCTTCCTGTCCTGGCGCGGCTTCGACCCCGTCCACGACGTGCACACCGGCGACCTCTCCTTCCCGGTCGGCTGCCGCCCGTACCTCGTCCCGCTCGCCGCCGACACCCCCTCCCCGTTCGCCGCGCCCGCCGAGGAGGCCGCCCCGCGCGGGGACGGCGACGGCACCGTCCGGGTCGACCCGGCGGGCATCGGCGAGCGGCTGCTCCAGTTCCCGGTGATCGCCTCCAAGTACTCGGCCACCGACGCGGTGCGCGGTGGCCTGGTCTGGCTGCGCTGGCCGATCTCCGGCACCCTCGGGCAGACCTTCGCCAACCCCGACGACACCTCCGGCCGCCCCTCCCTGGAGCACTTCGACCTGGCCCGGGGCACCCGCAGCACCCTGGTCGACAAGCTGGACGGCTACGCCGTCTCCGGGGACGGCGGCTCGATCGCGGTCTACTCGGCCGGGACGCTGCGGGTGATCCCGGTCGCCGCCCCCTCCGCCGGGACCGCCGTCGACCTGCGCCGGATCACCCACACCGTGCACCCGGCCGCCGAGTGGCGCCAGGCGTACCACGAGGCCGCCCGGATCGTCCGGGACCAGTTCTGGGACGAGCGGATGTCCGGCCTGGACTGGCCCGCGCTGGTCGCCCAGTACGAACCGCTGCTGGACCGCGTCTGCTCACCCGACGACTTCGCCGACCTGCTGCGCGAACTCCTCGGCGAGCTCGGCACCTCGCACGCCTACGTCACCCCCTCCCGGCGCGCCGAGGGCCCCGGCCTCGCCCAGCAGCCGCTCGGCCTGCTCGGCGCCAACGCCCACCGCGCCCCCGACGGCCGCTGGCTGGTCGACCGGGTGCTGCCCGGCGAGTCCTCCGACCCGCGCGCCCGCGCCCCGCTCGCCGCCCAGGGCGTCCGGGACGGCGACGAACTGCTGGAGGTCGGCGGCCGCCCGGTGGACCCGGTGCGCGGCCCGCTGCCGCTGCTGGCCGGCACCGGCGGCACCACCGTCGAACTCGCCCTGCGCAGCGGCCCGGACGGCCCGGTGCGGCGGATCACCGTCACCCCGCTGACCGACGAACGGGCCGTCCGCTACCAGGACTGGGTGGCCAAACGCCGTTCCCTGGTACGGGAGTTCAGCGACGGCCGGTGCGGCTACCTGCACATCCCGGACCTCGGCGGCTCCGGCTGGGCGCAGTTCAACCGGGACCTGCGGCGCGAACTGGACAAGCCCGCGCTGGTCCTCGACGTACGCGGCAACGCCGGCGGCAACGTCTCCGAACTCGTCCTGGAGAAGCTCACCCGGCACGTCCTCGCCTGGGACTTCAGCCGCGACCGCCAGCCCGTCCGCTGGCCCCGGCACGCCCTGCGCGGCCCCCTGGTGGCACTCGCGGACGAGGCCACCAGCTCGGACGGGGACGTGATCATCGCGGCGATCAAGCTGCTCGGCCTCGGCCCGGTGATCGGCAACCGGACCTGGGGCGGAGTGGTCGGGATGACCGGGCGGCACACCCTGGGCGACGGCACCCAGATCTCGGTGCCGAAGAACGCCTCCTGGTTCAGCGGCGGGCTCGGCTGGTCGGTGGAGAACCGGGGCGTCGAGCCGGACGTGCACGTGCTGCGCACCCCGCGGGACTGGGCGCGGGGGCGCCACCCGGAGCTGGTCACCGCCGTCCAACTGGCCCTGGACCTGCTGGAGGACGCCCCGGCCGCGGCGCCCCCGCCGGAGTCCACGCCCCGGCCCGACCTGCGGCGCCCGCCGCTGCCGCCGCGGGAGCGCTGACGGCGGCGGGCCCGTCCGGGCTCAGTCCCAGGGGTCGCCCTCGGCCGTCATGTTCTCGGCGGCGCGCCGGTCGGCCTCCTCCTGGGCGGCCGTCCGCTCCTGCGTCTGCCTGCTCCGTTCGACCTCGTCGCTGTACGCGTCGGCGGCCTCGTCGTGGGCGAGCGCGGCACGCTCGGCGGCCTCCGCGCCACCGGCCTCGTGGCCCCTGTGGAAGATCCTGTCGAGGATGCCCATGACTCCTCCTCCGAACGGATTACCGGGCTGTCCCCCACTCTCACACCGGGAGTCGGCGGTCGCACGTTGAGCCTTTGGTCCCGGCCCGACGCGCCCAAGGGCCGTAGCCGGGCCGCGCGGGACGGGCGGAGGGTGGCGGTGTGAGGAACTCGACCGAGGAACTGCACGACGGACCGCGCCGCCGGGTCGGCGCGCTGGCCGCGCTGGACGGACGGCTGCCCGGCCCCCACGACCTGCTGCTGATGCAGTGCCCGAGCTCGCTGCGCCCGCTGGCCGGCGGCGAGCTGCCGGACTGGGCCCGGGCCGTGCTGCGGGCGCACCCGTGGGTCACCGTCGGCCGGGCGCCCTCGCCGGCCGACGCCCCGGTGGACGTCCCGCGCCCGCGGCGCTGCACCCGGGGCCGGCAGGCCGCCCCCGAGCACTGGATCCCGGTCACCGTCCGCGGCCCGCGCCCCGGACAGCGACTGGACGCCCTCGCGCCCTGGGCCGCGGTGGCCCGGACCCTGCGGCCCGAGCAGCTGGTCGGCCGGCAGGGACTGCTGGACCCCGGGCGGGTCACCGGTCTCCCGGCGCTGGCCCTGCTGCCGGAGGTCGGCCGGCTGGTCGCGGACCACCGGCTGGCCTGGGGCCCGATCGGCGCGGTCGGCTACGAGCTGGGCACCGGCGTCCCGGTGGCCGGACCGCTCAGCCCGCTGCGGCTGGTGCTGCGCACCCCGCACCCGGTCAGCCGGCGGGACGCGCTGCAGCTGCGGCGGGCGCTGAGCAAGCTGCCGGTGCCGGTGCAGGCCGAGCTGGAGACCCGCTACGGCGCGGTGCACCTCGCCGAGTACGCGGCCGGGCCGCTCACCGTCACCCTGCTGACGCCGTCCGGGCCCCGGGAGGTCCACGATCCGTGGTTCCCCCGGGGCCCGTACGCGTGAACCGGGACGGTCAGCCGCTGACGCTGGGCGCGCCCGTCTCCAGGTGGCCGGTGAAGCGCTGCGACCAGCTGCTGTCGGCGTCCACCGTGACGGTGAAGTCGTACCAGCCGTTGTTGTAGGCGACCGCGTTGAAGAAGTCGCTGACGCTGCCGCCGGCCGGGACCCGGTACGTCCAGGGCCCGTCCGTGCGGTAGTTGGTGGAGGTGATGGTGAAGGTCATCGGGGCGGTGCCGGAGTTGGCCAGCTTGAAGTAGACGGCGAGCTTGCCGCTGCCCGGCTCGACCGCGTACGAGGCGGTGACGGCCGCGTTCTTGCCCGCCTTGGTGGCGTCGCCCTTGAAGCGGCGCAGGAAGCGGTTGGGGCCGACCACGGTGAGGTCGTACGGGCCGCCGCCGAAGTTGGTGCCGCAGTTGAAGAAGTCGCTGGTGCTGCCGCCCGGGGCGACGGTGTACTGCCAGGGCCCGCCGCTGCGGTAGGCGTTGGCGTAGGCCGCGAAGTGCGCGGAGTTCACGGCCGCGGTGCCCGTGTTCGCCATCGCGATCCAGACCTTCATCACCCCGCCCGAGCCGAACTCCAGGTGGTCCAGGTTGGCGTTGGGCTGGTACGGCAGGGCGCGGGCCGGGCGGGTGCCGGGCTCCTGGGCGGGCAGCGCGTTGTCGGCGGGTGAGGGGTTGGGCAGCGGGCCGCAGGTGGCCAGGCCGATGGTCTGCGAGGTGTCGGGCAGTGCGGGCAGGCCGTACACCGGGTTGGCGAAGTCGAAGACCGAGGTGAGGTCGCCGCAGACCTGGCGGCGCCAGGCGCTGATGTTGGGGCTGGTGGCGGGCGTGCCGAGGGCGGCGGTCCACACCTCCAGGAAGCGCAGCACCGAGGTGTGGTCGAAGGTCTCGGAGTTGACCCAGCCGCCGCGGGTCCACGGGGAGACGGCGATCAGCGGGACGCGGAAGCCGAGGCCGATGTTGGTGGAGTTGTAGAACTCCCCCGCGGTGCCCGCGGGCGCGGCCGGCGGCGGGACGTGGTCGAAGAAGCCGTCGTTCTCGTCGTAGTTGATCAGCAGGACGGTGGAGTTGAACACGTTGGGGTCCGCGTTCAGGGAGTCCATGACCAGGTGGACGAAGTGCGCGCCGTCCTCGGGCGTGGCGTAGGGGTGCTCGGAGGACTGCTGGTCGGCGACGATCCAGGAGACCTGCGGCAGGGTGCCGTTCAGCACGTCGGAGCGGATCGCGGCGGCGATGTCGTCCGGGGTCCGGCCGGTGACCTTGGGCACCGAGCCCATGCCCTTGACAGCCAGCGGGCTGCCGGCCGCGGCGCCGGTGAACTGGCTGAAGTAGGCGAGGGCGTTGTCGCCGAAGTTGTCGGCGGCGTTCTGGTAGACCTTCCAGCTGACGCCGGCGGCCTCCAGCGCCTCGGCGTAGGTCTGCCAGCGCAGGTTGGACTCGGAGCCGCCGTCGTAGGCGGGGCCGCCGGCGGTGCCGGCCGGGTCGATCGTCCCGCTCCAGTGGTAGGTGCGGTTGGGGCCGGTCGCGCTCAGCACCGAGCAGTGGTAGGCGTCGCAGATGGTCCAGTTGTCGGCCAGCGCGTAGTGGAACGGGATGTCGCCGCGCTGGAGGTGGCCGAGGGTGCGGACGGTGCCCTTGGCGGACACCCAGGAGTCCATCTTGCCGCCGTTCCAGGCCTTGTGCTGGTCGGACCAGGCGTGCGAGAGGTCGCCGTTGCACTGCGCCTGGGTCTCCGGGGAGCCGCTCGCGCCGGAGGGGTTGAAGGCCCACGGGTACTGGCGGGCGAACAGCCCGTTCGGCTGGTTGAAGACGCTGTAGCCGCCGGAGATCTGGATGGCGGCCCGGTCGGCGAAGCCTCGGACGCCCTTGAGGGTGCCGAAGTAGTGGTCGAAGCTGCGGTTCTCCTGCATCAGGATCACCACGTGCTGCACGTCGGTGATGGTGCCGGTGGTGCTGAGCGTGGTGCTGGAGGCGGCCGCGGCGTCCTCGGCCCCGGCGCCGGCGCCGGCCACCGCGAGGCCTGCCGCGGCGGCGCCGGACAGCGTGACGAACTTTCTACGACTCAACTCGGCCATCAGTCCGGTCCGTCCCTTCACTGGCGATGTTGTGTACACAACTCGGGGGCCATCGATCGCGGAGCAGTCTCCACCGCCACCGGAGCGGGCCACCAGATGCGCGCAGCAGGTTTGTCGGACTGTTCGCCCGTGGGTCACCGAGCGACGCCGGGCTGAACGCCAGGCTGATCGGTCGAGGAGGTTCCAGGAGTGCCGAGGAGGGCGTTCCCGGAGCGCCGGGGAGGGCGCGGGCGGCTCAGCGGTCCTTCACCTCGATCCCCAGCGCCTGGGCGAACTGCGGCGCCAGCTCCAGCAGTTGGGGCGAGCTGATGACCGCCCCGCGCAGCCCCTGGTGGCCGTCCACCAGTCCGAGCCGGGCGGCCCCGCGCAGGTCCACCTTGCTCAGCACGGCCCCGCGCAGCCGCACCTCCTCCAGCGTCGAGCCGGGGAAGGACACCCCGGTCAGCTTCGCCTCGCCGAAGTCCACGTCGCGCAGCAGGCAGTCCTCGAACACCACGTCCCGCAGCACGGCCGCACGCAGGTTGACCGCCTCCAGCTTGCAGCCGCGGAACACCACCCGGCGCAGCGCCGAGCCGTACCCGGCGATCCCGGCCAGCACGCCGCCGACGAAGGAGCTGTCCTGCCACTCGGTCTCGCTCAGGTCGCAGGCCACCCAGCGGCCGGCCTGCACCCAGACCTCGTTGAACCGGGCCTGGCGCAGCTTGACCCCGCTGAGCGCGACCCCGGTGAAGGCGCACTCCAGGAAGGCCGCCCCGGCACCCGACTCGTCGGTGCGCTGACCGCCGTCGAAGTGCGCGGTGTCGTACCGCTCGTCGCTGCGCAGCGGGCCGGTGTGCGGGCGCAGCAGCTCGGCGTACGGGAGGTCGGCGAGCTGCTCGGGGACGGAACGGGGCATGGCGGTGGCGCCTCTCGGATCGCGGGCGAACGGGTCTCGCCCGCATGCTCGCACGCGGCGCCGACAGTCCGGCCGCACCCGCCGCACCCGCCGCACCCGCCCGCAGCGACGCCCCGGCCCGGCCGCTGCGGACGCGGCCGGGCCGGGGCGCTCACGGGTACGGTCAGCCGCGGGCCCAGAGCGAGTTGACCCGGCTGCGCTCGGCGCTGTTCGGGTACGGGTTGGTGCAGGAGGTGCCGGGGCCGCCGCCCGACATCAGCTCGCTGCACGGGCCGGAGTAGTGGTCCGGCAGGCCGAGCACGTGCCCGGTCTCGTGCGCCGTCACCCGGACCGAGTTGTACTGCCGGTTCTGCTGGTAGTCGAGGAAGACGTAGCCGCGCCCGTGGCCGTCGGTGCTGGCGTAGGAGCCGCGGCTGTCGTTGCCCTCGTAGTAGCGGAAGTCGGCGTTGGAGCCGGCCTGCAGCCGGACGTTGCCGACCGAGCCGTTCCAGATCTGCGCGGCGTTGGCTATCTGGTTGCGGAAGGACGGCGCGGAGCTGGCGTCGTAGGTGACCACGACGGTGGCCAGGCCCGGGCTCGCGGCCTGCTTGGCCTTGGCGGAGGCCATCACGGCCTGGAAGAACGCCTGGTTGTCGGCCGCCTCCTGGGCCGAACCGGCGTACGTCGACGCGGTGTAGCCCTGGACGGCCGGGGCGGCCGGGGCGGCGGCGGCCGCGGTGGTGGGCAGCACGGCGAGGCCCGCCGCGAGGGCGAGGCCGAGGGTCGCGGACAGCACGGATCGCTTCATGTGGGGGCTCCTGAAGGGGTCCTGGAAGTGGGGGGTTCCGGTCCCGGGTGCCGCAGCCGGGTTGGGGGCCGGCTCGGGGGGCACCTGGCGACCGGGTGTCCCCAGAGCTTCGGGCAGCCCGGCGGCCCGGCGGATGATGTCAACCACCGATAGCCCGGTCCAATACCCCTGGCCCCCGCCGGATTCGGGCCGTCTTTTCCTCGTCTTGACCTAGCCATGCCCCTGGCATTCCGTTCCGGGGGCGGCTAGGCTCCGAGGCGGGGAAGTACCCATGCGGCGGGCCGCCCGTTTCCGGCCGGGCGGGCCGCCGCACCCGATTCACCTGCCGGGCAGGTCAGTTGGCCGCCGCCACGCCGTTCGCCCAGAGCGAGTCGACCTGCGCGCTCTCGTTGGCGTCGGGGTGCGCGTTGGTGCAGGACGTACCGGGGCCGTGGCCCGACATCAGTTCGCTGCACGGACCGGAGTAGTCGTCGGGCAGGCCGAGCACGTGCCCCGTCTCGTGGGCGACGATCCGGAGCGAGTAGTACTGCTGGGCCTGCTGGTGGTCGATGAAGATGTAGCCGTGCCCGTGTCCGTCGGTGCTGGCGTACGAGCCGTTCGGGTCGTCGCCCTCGTTGTACGAGAAGTCGCCGGTGCCGCCGCTCGCCTCCTGGAGCTGGACGTTGTGCACCGAGCTGTTCCAGATCTGCGCGGCGTTGGCGATGTCGCCGGCGAAGGAGGGGGCGTTGGAGGCGTCGTAGGTGACGGTGACGGTGGTCAGGCCGGGGTCGGCGGCCCGCTTGGCCTCGACGGAGGCCATCACGGCCCGGAAGAACGCCTGGTTGTTCGCGGCCTCCTCGGCCGAACCGGCGTACCTCGACGTGGTGTGGCCGTGGACGGCCGGGGCGGCGGGCGCGGCGACGGCGGTGGCGGGCAGGACCAGGGCGCCGGCGAGGGCCAGGCCCAGGGTCGCGGACAGCACGGATCGCTTCATGTGGGGGCTCCGGATTCCGGGGCGCGCCGGCCCGCCGGGGCCGGTGGGGGCCGGCCGTACGGTGGCGGCGCGCGGTGGGGGCCGTCCCGGCCGGGGCCGGGGCGGTGCGGTGTCCCCGAGCTTCGACCCGTCCGGGCCCGTCGCGGATGATGTCAACCGGCGATAGTCCGGCCGCATACCGGTGCCGCGTGCCGGGATCCGCCCTGCGGTCGGCCGCGCGGTCGGCCGTGCGGACCGTCGTGCGGTCCGTCGCTGCGCACTTGATTCTCTGTCATGTCCTTGGCGATGTGGCTCGGTGACGTCTATGCTCCCGTCGTGGAGCTCGACGTGAGACACCTCCGGGTGCTGTGCGCGATCGCCGACACCGGCAGCCTCCGCAAGGCCGCGCTCCAACTCGGCATGACCCAGCCCTCCCTCACCACCCAGCTGCACCGCATCGAACGGGCCATCGGCGGAACCCTGTTCACCCGCGAGCAGACCGGCAGCCGGCCCACCGCGCTCGGCCACTCGGTGCTGTCCCGGGCCCGGCCGGTGATCAGCGAGATGGCCGCCCTGGTCGCCGCCGCCCGGCAGGAGGCCCGCGACACCGCGGGGCCCGGCCGGCAGCGCCGGCTGCGGATCGGCAGCGTCGGCAGCCGGGCCGTCGCCGCCTGGCTGCGCCGGGTGCACGAGCGGCTGCCGGACACCGACACCACCATCCACGTCGACATCTCCGCCAGCGCGCTGCTGCGGATGGTCGCCTCCGACCAGCTGGACGTGGCCTTCGTGTACGAGAGCGAGGGCTTCCCGCTGCGGGTCCCGCCGGACGCCGAGCACCGGGTGCTGATGGCCCGCGAGCCGCAGTTCGTCGCGCTCGCCGCCGGGCACCCGGCCGCCGCCCGGCCGGTGGTCCACCTCGCCGACCTCGCCGAGGACACCTGGATGGTCGACCCGACCGCCGACCACGAGTACGCCGCGATGCGCCGGGTGTTCAGCGAGGCCGGGCTCAACCCCCGGGTGGTGCAGGTGCGGGACAACGCCACCGCCGCCGAGCTGGTCGCCTCCGGCGAGGCCGTCCGCCCCTGCCAGCCGACCTCGCTGCCCGGGCCCGGCACGGTGGTCCGCCCGGTGCACGGGGACCCGCTGGCCGTCCGGCTGCTGTTCACCTGGCGCCCCCGGGTGCTCAGCCAGCCCGCCCTGGACGCGCTCTACGGCGAACTGCGCGCCGCCTACCTGGACCTGGCCAAGGTCAACCCGGCCTACCTGGACTGGCTGGCCCGGCACGAGCCCTTCCTGCTGGAACGGGTCTAGACCTGCGCCCGCCGGTCCTCCCGGCCCTCCCGGCTGTGGACCAGCACCCCCACCGCGACCATCAGCGCGCACACCAGGCCCGCGGCCAGCACCCCGGAGCCGCCGAGCGCGGTGCAGGCCAGCACCAGCGCCGCCCCGAGCGGCGCGATCGACTGCGCGACCGGCCCGCGCTTGGTGTGCCGGGAGTGCAGGTACCAGACGGTCACCAGGTAGACCGCGGTCGGCACGGTGACCGTCGCGGTGGCGGCCGTCTCGGAGATCTCCGCCTTGTGCACGGCCGACTCCACCGCCACCTCCAGCCCGGTGCCGATCGCCGCCGCCGAGCCGAACACCAGGTAGTGCCCGTACCCCCACGCGAAAGCCTGCCGGTTGGAGCGCAGGTGGTCGTGGACCGGCCGGGCGAAGTAGATCCACCAGGCCGCGAAGCAGATCAGCAGCCCGCCGACCGCCACCGGCACCAGCCGGCCCAGCCCCTCGTGCTCGTCCACCGCCGACTGCACCGCCACCGTCGCGGCGGCCACCGTCTCGCCGAGCACGATCAGGGTGAACAGCCCGTACCGCTCGGCGATGTGGTGCGGGTGCCAGGTGGTCTGCGCCCGCAGCTCGGCGACCACCGGCACGGCGAGCTCGCACAGCACGCCGATCGGGATGACCACCGGCCGGGCGGCGTCCGGCAGCAGCAGCACCACCACCCAGCCGAGCTGGCACAGCGTGATCCCCGCCGCGTAGCGCAGCGCGACCCGGCGGGCCTCACCCTGTTCGCCGGACGCCGCGCGCAGCCACTGGGTGACCATCGCCAGGCGCATCACCACGTAGCCGGTGATCCCCAGTGTCAGGTCCTGGGTCTCGAACATCCTCGGCACCCCGGCGGCCAGGATCAGCACCCCGGCGATCTGCACCAGGGTGGTGACCCGGTACGGCACGTCGTCGCAGTCGTACGCGGAGGCGAACCAGGTGAAGTTCATCCAGGCCCACCAGATGGCGAAGAAGACCATCGTGTAGCCGCGCAGGCCCTCGCCGTAGTGCCCGGCGGCCAGGGAGTGGGCGAGTTCGCGACCGGCCTGGCCGACCGCGACCACGAAGCAGAGGTCGAAGAAGAGTTCCAGCGGGGTGGCGACCCGGTGCGGCTCGGCGCGGTCGCGCGGGACCATCCGGCGCACCGGGGGCGGGTCGACGTGCTGCGCTCGGGGTGCCTCGGCGGCGTGGTCACTGGCCATCGGTGCTGCTCCGGGGGTCGGGGCGGGGCGGGGGCGGCCCGGCTGGGCCCGCCGTCCCGCGCATCCTGGCAGTGGCCGGGGTCCGACGCACGCACCGGCGCGGGCGCGTGCGCCGGTGCGGCAACTCCGTTCGAACCCGGGCGCGATGCCCTCGTATGCCCCTTTTCTCCTTGCCGTCAGCGAGAGTTGACGCCCCGGTGCGCGAAGTGGGTGACAGCGCGGCGGGTTTCCGGGCGCGCCCCGCGCGCTGCGCCGCGACCGGCCCGGCGGCCCCGCTAGATTCGTCCCCGGTTGGAAGCGAGCACGGGCCCCTCGCGGGGCCCCACGACACGGGCGGCCTGCGGGCAACGCGGAAGGTCAAGGCCGGTGGCAGGACAGCGGGGGCGGCGTAGCCGGCCCACCCGTGTCCGCACCACCGGCCTCGTGATCACCGCGCTGCTCGCCAGCGCCTGCCGTGCGGTCGCCGTCGCCACCGCGACGGCCCGGGTCACTTCTCCCAGCCGACCTTGGTGTAGTCCTCCTGGGCGAGGCCGAAGGCCCCGTAGTTGGCGAGTCCCTTGCGGGTCGCCACCACGGCGGGCCGCTGGTAGAGCTCGACGGTGTGGCCGAGCTCCCAGATCTTCGCGTCAGCCTGGTTGTAGAGCTTCGCGGCCTCCGCCGGGTCGACCGTCCCGGCCGCCTTCTTCAACAGGTCGTCGATCTCCTGGCTGCCCAGGCGGGACGGGTTCTGGAAGGAGTTGTCGCCCACCGGCAGGCGGAAGTTGGCCAGGCTCTTGGAGTTCGGGAAGGAGTCGGTGTTGCGCCAGCTCGCGAGGTCGAACTTGCCCGGGGTCACGTACTTGGAGAAGAAGTCGTTGGCGGCCACCTTGTCCAGGTCGACCTTGACCCCGGCCGCCTGCCACATCGCCGCCGCCGCGGTGGCGAGGTCGAGCTGCGCCTGCACGGTGCCGTCGCTGAGCACCCAGTGCAGCTCCAGCGGCTTGCCGTCCTTGGTGCGCGGCTGACCGCTGCCGGCCTCCTTCCAGCCCGCGTCGTCCAGCTCCTTCTTGGCGGCGGCCAGGTCGAACCTGGCCCACTCGCCGGAGTTGTCCTGGTACCCGACCTGGTTGGGCATGATGATGTGGTTGCCGAGCGGCTTGAACTCGACCGGCACCCCGTTGTTGGCGATCTTGATCAGCGCCGAGCGGTCGAGCGCCTTGCCGAGCGCCTGGCGGACCTTCTGGTCCGCCAGCGCGCCGTTGCCGCCGAAGGAGATGTGCACCTCGTCCCACGGGCTGGCGGCCCGGATCACGGAGTCCTTGGCGTTCTTGAGCTGTCCGTACGCGGCGGCGGTGCTGGCCGCGGCGAGGTCGATCTCGTTGTTCAGGTAGGCCTGGATGCTCGCCGACTTGTCCATCACCCGGAAGGTGATCCGGTCCAGCTTGGGCCTGGTCCCCCACCAGGCCGGGTCCGGGACGAGGGTGAGGGTCTGCGCGGTCTTGTCGGCCGTCCCGATCTTGAACGCGCCCGCGGTGATCGGGATCTTCTCCACCCAGGCCTTGTTGAAGTCGTCCGGGGTCGAGATCGCCGCCGCCGGGATGAGCGGGCGGAACAGGCCCTGCCAGTCCGCGTACGGCTGGGCGAAGGTCACCTTCACCTCGGTCGGGTCGGCGCCCTGCTCGACCGCGGAGATCAGCTCGTAGCCGGACGGGTCGGCGATGTTGTACGCCGGGTCCTTGCCGTTGCTGGTCTGCCAGTCCGCCTTGAAGTCCAGGTAGCTGAGCGGCTTGCCGTCCGACCACTTGGCCTTGGGGTTCAGCTTGTAGGTGACCACCTGCGGCGAGGTCGAGGTGACCTTGGCGTCCACCAGGTAGTTCGCGTTCGGCTGGAAGGTGCCGGAGGCGTCGGTGCTGAACAGCGTCGGCTCCACGGCACGGATCAGGCTCACCGTGTCGGTGTACGAACCGCCGTCCACCTGGAGCGGGTTCCACTGGGCGATCCACTGGTCCAGCTGGAACCGCACCTCGCCGCCGTCCTTGACCTGGTCCAGCGGCTTGGCGTTGATGTCCTGGGAGTCCTGTCTCGGCGGCGCGCTCTTCGCCACGTCCGCGCCCGAACCGCCCCCGCCCGAGGTGCACGCGGTGGCCGCCAGCACGACGGCGACGGCGAGGGCGGTCGCCCGGCCGAGGCGACGGGCGGTGCTGGAAGCGTCCATGAGGGTCCCCCTGGGATCGGTGGCAGGCGTCGGGCGGGCGTCACGGGCCGGGTTCGTCCGGTTCGTGACACGAGTTGGGGCGTACGAGGCATGACCGGGCTTGAGCGTGGGCACTCAATCCGGCACCGAGCCAGAGGAACGTAACAGCGGATCAGATCCGCCACCAGGGGGAGGAGCGGACGCCTGATCAAAAAGTCACACAGGGACATCCCGCCGCAACATCGCAGCCGCACCCCGGTGCCAGACTGCGACCTGCGCGTTCCCCAACTCCCCCGCTCCCCTTGCCACCTGACGCCCTGACCGGGCTCCGACCGAAGGCCACCCCCGATGCCCACCAGACGCGTCGCCCCCGCCCCCGCCCCGGGCCGCCGCTGATGCTCCGCTACCTGTCGAAACGGCTGAGCTACTACGCGGCGCTGCTGCTCGCCGCCGTGTTCCTGGCCTACGCGATATCCGCCGGCGCCCTGCAACCGCGCACCTACTTCGACGCCAAGGTGCCGCGCCCGGCCGCCGAATCGGTCGAACGCCAGCTCACCGCGCTCAACCTGAACGACCACACCCCGGTCGTCGAACGCTTCGGCCACTGGGCCGGCGGCCTGCTCCACGGCGACCTCGGCCGGACCATCCACGACACCCCGGTCAACGACGACTTCGGCCGCCGGGTCTGGGTCTCGCTGCGCCTGCTGCTGATCGGCAGCCTGCTCGGCACCGTCCTCGGCGTCGCCGCCGGGGCCTGGAGCGCCGTGCGCCAGTACCGGATCTCCGACCGGGTGCTCACCGTGCTGTCCTTCGTCCTGCTCTCCACCCCGGTCTTCCTGGTCGCCCTCCTGCTCAAGAACGGCGCGATCGCCGCCAAGGACGCGGCCGGCCACGACGTCGTCCCGTTCACGGGCTACGAGACCCCCGGACTGGCCGGCGGCCTCGGCACCCACCTCGCCGACTGGGCCCTGCACCTGCTGCTGCCCACCGTCTCGCTCGCCCTCGGCGGCCTCGCCACCTACAGCCGCTACCAGCGCGGCACCATGCTCGACGTGCTCGGCTCCGACTACCTGCGCACCGCCGAGGCCAAGGGCCTCACCCGGCGCCGGGCCCTGCTCAAGCACGGACTGCGCACCGCCGTGATCCCCATGTCGACGATGTTCGCCTACAGCTTCCTGGGCATCTTCACCGGCGCGATCTTCACCGAGACCATCTTCGGCTGGCACGGCATGGGCGAGTGGCTGATCCAGTCGATCAACGAACAGGACGTCAACTCCGTAGTGGCGATCAACCTGTTCACCGCCGTCGTCGTGCTCGCCTCCGGCTTCCTCGCCGACACCCTGCACGCCGCCCTCGACCCGCGCGTGCGGTCCTGACCGGAGGAAGCCGAGATGACCGTCGCCGCCACCGCCGCCACCCCGACCCCCGACCCCGCGCACGGACCCGCGAACGCCTCCGCCCCCGCCGGCGCTCCCCGGGCCGGCGGACGGGGCCGGCTCGTCCTGGCCCGCCTGCTCGCCGCCCGCGGCGCCGTGGCCGGGGCCGTGCTGATCCTGCTGCTGTTCGTCCTCGCCTTCGGCGGGCCGTACCTGACGCCCTGGGACTACGCCGCCCCCGACTTCACCGCCCTGCACCAACCCCCTTCCGGCGCCCACTGGTTCGGCACCAACGGGGTCGGCCAGGACGTGTTCGCCCAGACCGTCCGCGGACTGCAGAAGTCACTGATCATCGGCCTGCTGGTGGCGCTCTTCTCCACCGCGCTGGCCTCCCTGGTCGGCGCCTGCGCCGGCTACTTCGGCGGCTGGACCGACCGGGCGCTGATGTTCCTGGTCGACCTCATGCTGGTCTTCCCCAGCTTCCTGATCATCACCGTGGTCTCGCCCCGGCTGCGCAGCAGCGGCTGGATCGCCTTCGTGCTGCTGCTCGCCCTGTTCAACTGGATGATCACCGCCCGGGTGGTCCGCTCGATGACCGTCTCCCTGCGCGAGCGCGAATTCGTCCGCGCCGCGCGGTTCATGGGCGTCCGGCCGCTGCGGATCATCACCCGGCACATCCTGCCGAACGTCGCCTCCTTCCTCATCGTCGACGCCACCATCGCGGTCGGCGGCGCGGTGATGAGCGAGACCGCGCTCTCCTACTTCGGCTTCGGCGTCCGGCCGCCGGACGTCTCGCTCGGCACCCTGCTCGCCGCCGGAACCGGCGAGGCCCCGGTGTTCCCCTGGATGTTCTACTTCGCGGCCGGACTGCTGGTGCTGTTCGTGCTCGCCGTCAACCTGGTCGGGGACGGGCTCCGCGACGCCCTCGACCCCACCGCCGGGGGCGCGCCGCGCCGTACCCGCCGCCTTCGGAGGAAGCAGAAGTGAGCACCGCGGAAGCAGAAGTGACCACCGCCGTCGAGACCCCGCTGCTCGCCGTCCGGGACCTGCGGGTGGACTTCGCCGGCCCGCACGGACCGGTGCCCGCCGTACGCGGGGTGGACCTCACCCTGCGCCGCGGCGAGACCCTCGGCATCGTCGGCGAGTCCGGCTCCGGGAAGTCCGTCACCGCGCTGTCCGTGCTCGGGCTGCTGCCGGGCACCGCCCGGATCGCGGGCTCGGTGCGGCTGGACGGCCGGGAACTGGTCGGCCTGCCCGGCAGGGAACTCGCCGCGATCCGCGGCCGCCGGGTCGCCATGGTGTTCCAGGACCCGCTGTCCGCCTTCACCCCGGTCTACCGGATCGGCGACCAGATCGCCGAGGCCGTCCGGATCCACCAGCCGGTCGACCGGGCCACCGCCCGCCGCCGGGCCGCCGAACTCCTCGACCTGGTCGGCATCCCGGCACCCGACCGGGCCCTGGACAGCTTCCCCCACGAGTTCTCCGGCGGCATGCGCCAGCGCGCCATGATCGCCATGGCCATCGCCAACCAGCCCGACATCCTGCTCGCCGACGAGCCCACCACCGCGCTGGACGTCACCATCCAGGCCCAGGTGCTCGACGTGCTGCGCACCGCCCGGCAGGAGACCGGCGCGGCGCTCGTCCTGGTCAGCCACGACCTCGGGGTGATCGCCGGGGCGGCCGACCGGGTCGCCGTGATGTACGCGGGCCGGGTGGTCGAGACCGCCGGGGTGGACGAGCTGTTCGCGGCGCCGCGCCACCCGTACACCCTCGGACTGATCGGCGCGCTGCCCCGGCTGGACGGGCGCGGCGGCCCGCTGGTGCCGATCCCCGGCGCCCCGGCGCCGATGGCCGAACTGCCGCCCGGCTGCCCGTTCGCCGCGCGCTGCCCGCTCGCGGAGGAGCGCTGCTCGACGGCCGAGCCCGAGCTGGTGGGCACCGAGGCCGGACCGGCGGGCCCGGACGGCCACCTGGCCGCGTGCGTGCGGTCGGCGGAGCTGGCCGAGCGGCGGCCCGCGCCGAGCGAGGTGTACCCCGTGCCGGAGCTGCCCCCGGGGCCCGCCGCCGGGGACCGCTCGGCCCGGCCGCAGGTGCTCTCGGTGACCGGGCTGGGCAAGACCTTCCCGCTGCTCAAGGGCACGGTGTTCAAGCGGAGGGTCGGCGAGGTCTACGCGGTGGACGGCGTCGACCTGGACCTGCGCCAGGGCGAGACCCTCGGCCTGGTCGGGGAATCCGGCTCGGGCAAGTCCACCACGCTGTTCGAGCTGCTGAGCCTGGGCGCCCCGGAGACCGGCCGGATCGAGCTGCTCGGCCACGACACCGCCCGGCTCACCCGGGCCGAGGCCCAGCGGCTGCGCTCCGAACTGCAGATCGTCTTCCAGGACCCGATGGCCAGCCTCGACCCCCGGATGCCGGTCGGCGACATCGTCGCCGAGCCGCTGCGCGCCCAGCACGCCCCGCGCGAGGAGACCGCCCGCCGGGTGCCCGAGCTGCTCCGCCAGGTCGGGCTCGACCCGGACCACGCGGTCCGCTACCCGCACCAGTTCTCCGGCGGGCAGCGCCAGCGGATCTCCATCGCCCGAGCCCTCGCCGTCCGGCCCAAACTGCTGGTGCTGGACGAACCGGTCTCCGCCCTGGACGTCTCGATCCAGGCCGGGGTGCTCAACCTGCTCCAGTCGCTCAAGGCCGAACTCGGGCTGTCCTACCTGTTCGTCTCGCACGACCTCTCGGTGATCCGGCACCTCGCCGACCGGGTCAGCGTGATGTACCTCGGCCGGACGGTCGAGCAGGGCCCGGTCACCAGCGTCTTCGAACGGCCCCGCCACCCGTACACCCGGGCGCTGCTCTCCGCCGTACCGCTGCCCGACCCCGCCGCCGAACGGGCCCGCGACCGCATCCTGCTGGCCGGCGACCCGCCCTCCCCCACCGAGCGCCGCACCGGCTGCCCGTTCCGCACCCGCTGCCCGCTCTACGCCGGGCTCGCGGACGCCACGGCCCGGGCGCGCTGCGAGCAGGAGCGGCCGGGCCTCGACGGCGACCGGGCGGGGGCCGGAGCGGGAGCCGGGGCGGAGAGCGACCACCGGGCCGCCTGTCATCACCCGGGGTGACGACGGAATCCTCACCTCCGGTGACCGGCCGCATACGATTCGGCAGAACGGCTTGCCGACGTGTACTGTCTTCCACGTCAGCAAGCGCCGCTAGCTCAGTTGGTTAGAGCAGCTGACTCTTAATCAGCGGGTCCGGGGTTCGAGTCCCTGGCGGCGCACAGACAGCCGGAAGGCCTTTCGCGAGAGCGAAGGGCCTTCCGGCGTTTCCAGGCGTTTCCGTGCTTCCGGCGCCGTCAGCGGGTGTCGAGGACGGCGGAGGCCACCGCGTCCGGACGGTCGAACATCACCAGGTGCCCGGCCGGCGCCGTGGTCCGGAAGTCCGCCCCGAGCAGCGTCGCGAGCCCCCGCTGGTCGGCCAGCCAGGACTCGGCCCGGCTGGTCCGGCAGCCGTCGTCGGCGGCCAGCACGGTGATCGGCAGGTCCTCGGGCAGCGGCCGGGCCCGGCGCAGCGCGTCCAGCTCGGCGGCCATGTCGAGGTAGCGCCCGTTCTCCCGGAGCAGCGCGCGCAGTGCCCGTCCGGTGCGGTAGCAGTGCCGGACCAGCGGCGGCGGGGCCAGGTCCTCCCGGCGGACGGTGGACAGCCGGGCGGTCACCCGGCGGGCGGTCGGGCCGAGCAGGTACGGGACGGCGAGGGCGGTCGCGGCACCCGCCACCGCCCGGGCCGCCAGGTCCCGTACGGCCGGTGCCGGGTACGGGCGGGCCGCCGCTTCGACGCTGCCGTCGACCAGGACCAGCCCGGCGGTCCGCTCGGGGTGCAGCCGGGCGAAGGCCTCCGCGTGGAAGCCCGCGAGCGAGTGGCCGACCACCGTGCAGGGCCCGCCCAGCCCGAGGCCGTCCAGCACCGCGCGGATCCGGTCGGCCTCGCCGGCCACCGTCGGGGCGGGCCGCCGCCCGGTGGCCGGTTCGGCGGCGCTGAGCCCGTAACCGGGCCGGTCGAAGCGGACCACGGTGCGGTACGGGGTGAGGAACGGGACGACGAGGTCCCAGTCGAACCAGCTGCTGCCGAGGCCGCCGGTGAGCAGGCAGAGCGGGCCGCTGCCCTCGGTACGGACGTGCAGCGGGACGCCGTCGACGCGCAGGAAGCGGGCGCGGACCGCGGGCGCGCTCACGTCGGTCTCCGGTCGGCGGCCTCCGGGGTGCCCGGCGTGTCCTGGGTGTCCTGGGCGCCCTGGTTGCCCTGGGCCTCCGGGGCGGGCAGCGCCTGCGGGTCGGACGAGCGGGCGACGGCCACGGCCAGGACGGCCAGCCAGAGCGCGACCAGCAGCACCTGCAACCGCTGCCCGGCACCGAGCGCCCAGGTGCCGCGACCGGCCTGGAAGGCGGCGATCGCGCCGAGGCTCCAGCCGGTGGCCAGCAGTTCGGCGCCGAGCAGCCAGGGCCCGAGCCGGCGCACCGCCGGCCAGCGGTGCCGTCGGCGGGCGAGGACGGTGAGCGCGACCAGTGCGGTGAGCGCGCCCAGCATGGCGAGGCTGCTGGTGACGGCGTGGGCGGTGTGGGTGGCGGGGACCAGTCCGGCGGTCTCCCGGGCCGCGCACATCTCGTCGCTGGTGGGGGCGCAGCTGAGCGGCAGCCGGGAGTCGGCGGCGGTGGCGGCGCCGAACAGGGCCAGGGCGGACCAGCCGACCAGCGCCCAGCGGTCCCGGCCGGGGGCCGAACGGTCCTGGCCGGGGGCCGCGGCGCGTCGACCGGGTGGCGCGGCGTTCCGGGCCTGCCCGGTGGCGAGGGCGGTGAGGGCGGCGGCGAGCACGCTGAGCCCGGCCGCGAGGTCGGTGGCCCGGAAGAGACCGCCGAGCGGCTGGTCCTCGGCGGCGAGTTCGCTGATGTACGCCTGCACCGGGTCGAGCCCGGTGCTGAGCACGACCTCCAGCACCCACGCGGTGTACGCCACCGCGCTGAGCAGCAGCAGGGCGGCGACCGCGGTCCGCGCGCGCCGGTCCGACGGCCGACGGCGCCGGGAGGGCGGCCGCGGGTGGGTTCGGGGGCGGGGGTGTCCGGGCGGAGGGCTGGGCACGTTTCCACCCTAACCGGGCAGGAACTCCGCCCCAACCGGGAGGAAACGGTCACCCCGGAGCCTGGCGGAACCGCCGCGGTGCGAGGCACCCCCGGGAACCGTGTATTGTTTTCCAGGTCAGCAGGCGCCGCTAGCTCAGTTGGTTAGAGCAGCTGACTCTTAATCAGCGGGTCCGGGGTTCGAGTCCCTGGCGGCGCACAGACAGTTGGGGAGCCTCTCGCAGCAGCGAGGGGCTCCCCGATTTTTTGGCCCTCGATGTCCGTTTTATGTGTGATGTCGGTCTCGATTGCCGTTCCGGTGGAGCCATGGGGCCCGCCCGGCTCGTCCAGGGCAGTAAACCGGAATCGGGACAAAGGTCCCTAACCGCCGATGTCCCCGTCCGTGCAGGCTGGCCCGGTCCGCCCGCAGGAAAGGCCGCGCCTTGTTCCGAAACGCCCAGAGCGGCCGGCCGCCGATCGGCCTCCCGCCGGTCAAGCGACTCAAGCGCTCCACCCCCACCCCCGGCGGCAAGAAGCCGCGCCGCCCCAAGCGCACCGGCTGGCGCCGGCTGATACCCACCTGGCGGATGACGCTGCTCGGCCTCGCTTCGGCGCTGCTGCTCGGCGTCGGCCTGTTCGCCCTGGGGGTCGCGCTGGTGAAGGTGCCCGACGCGCACGCCGCGGCGACCGCGCAGAGCAACACCTGGCTCTACTCCGACGGCTCGGTGATCACCCGCACCGGCCAGACCAACCGGCAGAACGTCGGCCTGGACAAGGTCTCCCCCGCCGCCCAGCACGCGGCGCTGGCCGCCGAGGACCGCAACTTCTACAACGAGGGCGCCGTCAACGTGCAGGGCCTGGTCCGGGCCGCCCTCAACACCGCCAAGGGCGAGGGCACCCAGGGCGGCTCCACCATCACCCAGCAGTACGTGAAGAACACGTACCTGGACCAGAAGCAGTCCGTCACCCGCAAGGTGAAGGAGCTCTTCATCGCCATCAAGGTGGACGCCACCGAGAGCAAGGACGACGTCCTCTCCGGCTACCTGAACACCTCGTACTACGGCCGCGGCGCCTACGGCATCCAGGCCGCCGCCCAGGCGTACTTCGGCATCGACGCCTCCGCACTCAGCCCGGCCCAGGGCGCCTACCTGGCCACCCTGCTGAACGCCCCGAGCGCCTACGACGTGGCCACCGCGACCCCGGCGGGCAAGCAGAACGCCGTCAACCGCTGGAACTACGTCATGGACGGCATGGTCAAGGAGGGCTGGCTCGGCGCCGACGAGCGGGCCAAGGACACCTTCCCGGACGTCAAGGACCCGCAGCCCAACCCGGGCCTGTCCGGCCAGTCCGGCTACCTGGTGAACGCGGCCACCCAGTACCTGACCTCGAACAACATCATCAGCGAGACCGAGCTGGCCAAGGGCGGCTACACGATCAAGCTGAGCATCGACCCGACCCGCCAGCAGGCCCTCCAGGACTCCGTCCAGGCGCAGCTGCACGACACCCTGAACCCGGACAAGCGGAAGAAGGACGCGGCCGCCCAGGCCGGCGCCGTCTCCGTCGACCCGAAGACCGGTGCGGTGGTCGCCCTGTACGGCGGCGTCGACTACGTGAAGCACTACGTGGACAACGCGACCCGGCGCGACTACCAGGCCGGTTCGACCTTCAAGGCGATCGCGCTGGCCGCCGCCTTCGAGAACAACGCCAAGACCCAGGACGGCCGGACCGTCACCCCGCGCACCGTCTACGACGGCACCAGCGGCCGTAAGGTCCGCGGCGGCAAGGGCACCCCGTACGCGCCGCCGAACGAGGGCGACGTCAGCTACGGCCAGATCACCCTGCAGCAGGCCATCGACAAGTCGGTGAACTCGGTGTTCGCCCAGCTCGCGCAGGACACCGGGCTGCAGAAGGTCAAGGACACCGGCATCGCGCTGGGCCTGCCCGCCGGCACCCCGGGCCTGGACCCGGTGCCCTCCATCCCGCTGGGTGCGGCCACCCCGAGCGTGCTCGACATGGCCGGCGTGTACGCCACCCTGGACAACGGCGGCAAGCAGATCACCCCGTGGCTGGTGCAGTCGGTGGACCGCGCCGGCGAGGCCGTGCAGCTGCCCGCGCACAAGACCACCCAGGCGATCAGCGCGGACACCGCCAACCAGGTCACCTCGATGCTCCAGGGCGTCGTGAGCGACCCGGGCGGCACCGGCTTCCGGGCCCAGGCGCTGGGCCGCCCGGTCGCGGGCAAGACCGGCACCACCGACGACCAGAAGTCCGTCTGGTTCGTCGGCTACACCCCCGAGCTGGTCACCTCGGTCGCGCTGTTCGGCCAGGACCCGGGCACCGGCGCCCAGGTCAGCCTGAGCGGCGTCGGCGGGATCAACGGCGCCGCGGGCGGCCAGTTCCCGGCCCAGATCTGGACCGCCTACATGAAGGCCGCGCTCAAGGGCCAGCCGGTCAGCGACTTCCCGACCCCGGCGGACGGCGGCGACTCCGGCGCCTCCGACCTGCCGACGTCCCCGAGCACGCCGAGCAGCACCCCCTCGACCGGCAGCGCCACGCCGACCACCGGCGCGGGCAGCCAGCAGGGCGACGGCTCGGGCACCGGCTCCACCGGCACCGGCTCGGGCGGCGACTCCGGTTCCGGCGGGACGGGCACCGGTCCGACCACCGCCCCCACCACCGCCCCGACCACCCAGCCCACCTCACGGCCCACCGGCCGACCGACGACCAAGCCGACGCCGACCACCAAGCCGACCACCGACCCCACCGGTCAGCCCACCACCCAGCCCACCGGCGAGGCGGGCGGGGGCACCGGTACGGGGACGGGATCCGGGGGCTGATCGCCGCCCCGCTCCGCCCGCGCCGCGCGCGCATCTCGGCCGGACCACCGACCTCGGGTCGGCGGTCCGGCCGAGGTGCGTCACCGCGCCTCTACGGACAGTTCAGACCAGGACCAAATGCCGAAATGGCGCCTTACCGCGACATCGGTACGACTGTCACAATGCGCCAGTGCACAGATCAACGGCCTCGCCCACCCTCCCTTCGGGCAGAACCCTCGGCCTCGGCCTCGCGCTGGTCTCCGCCTTCGCCTTCGGCGGCTCCGGCACCGCGGCCAAGCCACTGATCGAGGCCGGACTCTCCCCCCTGCACGTGGTGTGGCTCCGGGTCACCGGGGCGGCCGTAGCCCTCCTCCCGATCGCCTACCGGCACCGCGACGCCGTCCTGCGCCGCCCCGGCCTGCTGATCGGCTTCGGCCTGCTCGCCGTGGCCGGCGTCCAGGCCTGCTACTTCGCCGCGATCTCCCGCATCCCGGTCGGCGTCGCCCTGCTCATCGAGTACCTCGGGCCGCCGCTGCTGATCGGCTACGTCAAGTTCGTGCAGCGCAAGCCGATCAGCCGGGGCGCGGCCGTCGGCGCCGGCGTCGCGGTGGCCGGGCTGGCCTGCGTGGTGGAGGTCTGGAACGGCCTGGGCTTCGACGCGCTGGGCGTGCTGTTCGCCCTCGGCGCGGCCTGCTGCCAGGTCGGCTACTTCCTGCTCGCCGACGCCGGCCGCCGGGGCGACCGCCCGGTCGACCCGCTGGCCGTCAGCGCGTACGGGCTGCTGGTCGGCGCCGTCCTGCTCACCGTCCTCACCCGGCCCTGGCAGGCCGACTGGGGCCTGCTGGGCGGGTCCGTGGTGATGAACGGGCACAGCCTGCCCGCCCTGATCCCCGCCGCCTGGATGGTCCTGATCGCGACCGTGCTCGCCTACCTGACCGGCGTGGTCTCCGTCGGGTACCTCTCGCCGCCGATCGCGGGGGTGGTGGCCAACCTGGAGGCGGTGGTCGCCACCGTGCTGGCCTGGGTCCTGCTCGGCGAGCACCTGGGGCTGCCGCAGGTCGCGGGCGGTCTGCTGGTCCTGGCGGGCGCCTTCGTCGCGCAGACGAGCCGACCGGCGGTGGCGGAGACGGAGGAGCCGGTCGAGGCGGTGGAGCCGGTCGAGGCGGTCGAGGCGGTCGAGGCGGCGGCCGGGGTCAGCGGCCGGTCCAGCCGAACCAGTCGAGGTGACTGACCGGCCACACCACGGCCGACACCGGGCCCACCACGTTGCCCACCGGCACGGCGCCGCCGCCCGGCCCCTGCCGGTGCCAGCGCGAGTCCGCCGAGTCGCTGCGGTGGTCGCCCTCGACCCAGATGTAGCCCGAGGGCACCTTCACCGGGCCGAAGTCCAGCCCCGCACAGGAGTCGTCGCCGGGGTGGAGGTACGGCTCGTCGACCTTCCTGCCGTCCACGGTCAGCGTGGTGCCCGTGCACTGCACGGTCTGGCCGCCGGTCGCGATGACCCGCTTGACCAGGTAGTTGTCGTCCTTCGGCGGCACCAGCCCGACGAAGCTCAGCACCGAGCTCACGGTGTTGGTCAACGGGTTGGTGTCGACCGGCTGCGGCGGCAGCCAGTTCCCCGGGTCCTTGAACACCACCGGCTGCCCCGGCTCCGGCGTCCAACCGGTCAGCGGCGCGAGCTTGTTCACGCCGACCCGGTCACCGACCCGCAGGGTGTTCTCCATCGAACCGGACGGGATGGTGAAGACCTGGAACAGGCAGGTCTTGATCAGCAGGGCGACCAGCAGGCCGACCGCCGCCATCGCCGGTATCTCGATCCACCACGGCCGGGGACGGCGCCCCGCCCGGCGGGCCTTGCGGCCGCGCGACCCCCCGGCCCGGCGGCGGGCCTCGGCGCGCCCACCGGACGCGCCCGGAGCGGGCGGTCCGTCCTGGACGTCCCGGGCGGCTGGTACGGCGGATCCGCTGGGAGCTCCGCTCGGCGTTTCGGGCAGGTTCACCGCCATCGTCGCTGCTCCACCTCTCCGGCTGGGGAAACCTGCACGCTACGCCAACCGGGGAGCCGCACGAAATCCGGGACTTAGCCGCCTCCGACATCGCGGCGGCACCTCGGAACACGTCCGGAGCAGGTCCGGAGGAGACGTGCAGGAGGTCCGCAGCGACCGCTCGGCCGGGTTCAGGCGCGGGCGATGGCCTCGTGGTGCCTGATGACCTCGGCGATGATGAAGTTCAGGAACTTCTCCGCGAAGACCGGGTCGAGCTTGGCCCCGGCGGCCAGCTCCCGCAGCCGCTTGATCTGGTCCCGCTCCCGGGCCGGATCGGCCGGCGGCAGCTTGTGCTCGGCCTTGAGGCGGCCGACCCGCTGGGTCGCCTTGAAGCGCTCGGCCAGCATGTGGACCACCGCGGCATCGATGTTGTCGATGCTCTCGCGCAGGCTGGTCAGTTCGGCCCGCACCGCGTCGTCGATCCCCTCGGGCGCGCCGGCGGCGGGGGTCGTGGGCTGGTCCGTCATCGGGGCGGCTCCCGGTGTCTGGGGTGGTCACCCGACCGTACGGCGGCCGGGCTCGGACCCCGGCAAATCTAACAGGGCTCCCGCACCGGACCGGCACCGTCCGGGGAACCGTCCAGCATCCGGACGGCGGGAGGAGGCGCCGGCGGCCACCCGGCTCCACGGCGGGGCTTCCCCTAGTCTGGTGCGTGCATGACCGGACGTGACGACTCAGCAGTCCCTCAGCACTGGAGGAACCGATCGTGGCAACCACCCGCACCGCCCGCACGGCCTGGGAGGGCGACCTCCTGCACGGCAAGGGGCAGGTGACCTTCGCCTCCTCCGGGATCGGCGAGTACCCCGTCTCCTGGCCGGCCCGCGCCGAGGAGCCCAACGGCAAGACCAGCCCCGAGGAACTCATCGCGGCCGCCCACTCCGCCTGCTTCTCGATGGCCCTCTCCAACGGCCTCGCCAAGGCCGGCAACCCGCCCACCACGCTGGACACCCAGGCCGACGTCACCTTCCAGCCCGGCACCGGCATCACCGGGATCCACCTGACCGTCACCGGTGCGGTGCCCGGACTGGACGAGGCCGGCTTCGTGAAGGCCGCCGAGGACGCGAAGGCCAACTGCCCGGTCAGCCAGGCCCTGACCGGCACCACCATCACCCTCACCGCCAAGCTGGCCTGACCGCCGCCCCGGCCCGTCCGGGGCGCACTCCGACCCCGCACCCGGCGCGCAACCGGCGTCCGGGGGCGCGCCAGCGGCGCACGCGCTCCCGGTGCACCTCATGTGAGGTGTACCGGGGGCGTCCGAACGTTCCACCACGCATGATCACAAACGGGGCGAATCACCCTGCCGGCGGTCACGGCGCGTTGCCGTCGCGGCCTATGATCGGCCGCAGCGCCCTGTTCTCCACCCGGGTCCCCGCGCGACAGCGCCCCACGGCGGACGCCCCGCAGCGGACCGGCCCCGAGGCCCCGACAGAGTGCGGAGCCGGCCGCCGGGATCCCGACCGGCCAGGCAGACCATCGTCAAGCGTCAGCAGCGGACGGGAGCATGCCGTGCCGGGCCAGAACGAGGGGGCCGACGCACACCACCCAGGCGTGCGACACGAGGAATCGTCACACCACCGCTCGTCCCACCACCGCCTCCTCACCGCGCCGGTCCTCCAACCGGTGGGCCTCGATCAGGTGGGCCTCGAACCGGTGGGCCTCGCCGCACCGGTCGGCGCCTACCCGGAGGTGCGGCTCTGCCCCACCTGCTCGGCCCCGTTGGCCGACGGTGCGCACCCGGGCGGACCGGCCGGCACCGACCGGACGGGCGGCGGGACCGACCGACTGCTGGCGGCCCTCCGGGCCAGCGAGTCCCGCTTCCGGGCCGCCTTCTGCGATGCCGTCATCGGCATGGCCCTGATCGACCCCGAGGACCGGATCATCGAGGTCAACCCCGCCTTCGCCGCCCTGATCGGCCGTGGCGTCGGCGAGCTGGCCCGCATCCACCTGCACGAGATCATCGACCCGGAAGGCCTGCCGCACCGGCTCTTCGACGGGCTCGTCCACGGCGAGCGGGAACGGTTCCGCGTGGAGAAGCAGCTCCGGCACCGCGAGGGCCGCACGGTCTGGAGCAAGGTGACGGTCTCGCTGATCCGGGACCCCGCCGGGCAGCCGCTCTACACCCTGGCGCTGGTCGAGGACCTCACCGAGCAGCGCCGGCTCGGGGACCGCCTGGAGTACCAGGCCCTGCACGATCCACTGACCCGGCTGCCCAACCGGACCTCCTTCTTCGAGCGGCTCGACGCCGCCTGCCTGCCGGCCGCCGAGAGGTCCGGCCGAGCCGCGGAAACCGCGGTGGAAGTGCGCCGGGTGGGCGTCTGCTACCTGGACCTCGACGGCTTCGCGGCGATCAACGAGACCCTCGGCCACCACATCGGCGACCAGTTGCTGATCGCCGTCGCCACCCGGCTCCAGCGCGGACTCACCGGCCCCGCCCACGCCGCCCACGCCGCCGAGGCTGCCGACACCGCCGGGCAGGACGCCCACCTGGTGGCCCGGATGGGCGGCGACGAGTTCGCCGTCCTGGTCCCCGACAGCGACGGCAGCGAGCAGCTGACCGCCTTGGCCGGGCGGATCCTGGAGCTGCTGGAACGTCCCTTCGACGTCGCCGGGCACCGGCTGGTGATCACCGCCAGCGTCGGCGTCGTCGAACGGTCGGTGCACGAGACCACCCCGACCGACCTGGTCAAGGACGCCGACGCCACCCTCTACTGGTCCAAGGCCGACGGCCGCGCCCGCTGGACCCTCTACGACCCGGACCGCGGAGCCCACCAGCTGACCCGCCAGCTCCTCGCCACCGCGCTGCGGCCGGCCCTGGAGCGTGGCGAGTTCACCATCGAGTACCAGCCGCTGGTCGGCCTGGCCGACGGCACGGTGCGAGGCGCCGAGGCGCTCGTCCGCTGGCGCCACCCCCGCTACGGGACCCTCTCCCCCGACCGCTTCATCCCGCTCGCCGAGGAGTCCGGCGCCATCGTGCCGCTCGGCAAGTGGGTGCTGGAGGAGTCCTGCCGCCAGGCCCGGCAGTGGCTCACCGAGTTCCCGGACACCGAGACCTTCGTGAGCGTCAACCTGGCGGCCCGCCAGATCTGGGACTCCGACGTCGTCGCCGACGTCGCCCGCGCCCTCGAAAGCACCGGCCTGCCCGCCCGGCTGCTGCAACTGGAGATCACCGAGAGCGCCCTGCTCGGCCCCGGCGGCCGCCCGCTGCAGGCCCTGCAGGCGCTCGCCGACATGGGCGTGCGGATCGCGATCGACGACTTCGGCACCGGCTACTCCAACCTGGCCTACCTGTCCCGGCTGCCGGTGCACGTCCTGAAACTCGACGGAACGTTCATCGAGGGCTTCCGGGACCCGGCCCCGGCCGCGGTCCTGAGCGCAGCGGCGACGACGGCGGGCACGGCGGCGTCGACGGCCGACCGGTCGGCCGTCCCGGAGCTCCGGTCCCGGCGCAGCGACGCGGACGAGCAGATCGTCGGCGCCATGGTGCAGTTGGCCCACACCCTGGGGCTGACCGTCACCGCCGAGGGCATCGAGAGCGCCGCCCAGGCCGAGCGGCTCCGGCTCACCGGCTGCGACACCGCCCAGGGCTGGTACTTCGCCCGGCCGGGCGAGGCCGAACTCGTCGCGGCGATACTCCGTGAGGGCCGCCCCGCCCCGAGCGGCCGCTAGGCGGCGGGGCGGGGCGGGGCCGGAGCGGGGGTCCGCCGTCAGGCCGGTCCCGTCAGGCCGTAGGCCTCGGCGATCAGCCCGTAGGAGCGGAGCCGGGTCTCGTGGCCGTGGATGTGCGAGGTGACCATCAGCTCGTCCACGCCAGTCCGCTTGCGCAGGGCCTCCAGGCCGTCCGCGACCTGGCCCGGGTCGCCCAGCACCACGTTGTCCAGCCAGTTGTCGACGAAGTCCGCCTCGACCGGGCTGTACGGGTACTCCTCGGCCTCCTCCGGGGTGGGGATCGGGCCGGGGTTGCCGCGCCGCAGCCGGAGCATGCCGAGCGCCGCGGAACGGGCGAGGCGGCGGGCGGCGCTCTCGTCCTCGGCGGCGACGGCGCTCACGCCGATCAGCGCGTACGGCTCGTCGAGGACGGCGGACGGGCGGAAGGACGTCCGGTACAGGTCCAGGGCCGGAACGGTGTTGGCGCTGCTGAAGTGGTGGGCGAAGGCGAAGGGGAGGCCGAGGCGGCCCGCCAGCTGGGCGCTGAAACCGGAGGAACCGAGCAGCCACACCGGCGGGCGGCCCTCGCCCTTGGGCACGGCGGTCAGCCGCTCGTAGGGGTGACCGGAGGGGAAGTCCCCGTCGAGGAAGTGGGTCAGCTCGGAGAGCTGGAGCGGGAAGTCGTCCGCGCCCTCGGAGACGCCGCGGCGCAGCGCCCGGGCGGTGGCCTGGTCGGTGCCGGGGGCGCGGCCGAGGCCGAGGTCGATCCGGCCGGGGTGCAGGGCCTCCAGCAGGCCGAACTGTTCGGCGATGGCCAGCGGGGCGTGGTTGGGCAGCATGACACCGCCCGAACCGAGCCGCAGCGTGGTGGTGTTGGCCCCGAGGTGGGCGAGCAGGACGGCCGGGGTGGAGCTGGCCACTCCGGGCATGCCGTGGTGCTCGGCGACCCAGAAGCGGTGGTAGCCCCACTGCTCGGCGCGGCGGGCCAGTTCGGTGGTGGCGGCCAGGGCCTCGCTGGGTGTGTGGCCGACGCCGACGGTGGCCAGGTCGAGGATCGAGAGCGGAGCGGGAGCCGTGCCGCGGGCGGTGCCCCGGATCGCCTCGTCGGCCGCGGGCCCGGTTCCGTGCTCGTGCTGGTCCTCGGTGGTCATGCCGTCCGCCTCCTGGCTGTCGTGGTCCGGCTCTGCTCCGAGCCGGGCGTCATCGGCGACCGCGGGTCCCGGACGGCCCGGCGGTCGCTGCCGACCGGCGTCAACCACGGCCGGGGGCTCGCTGTTCCCGTACCGACCGTCGGATGTCGGCGTGGTCCGAGGGCGGTGCAGGGACGGCCCGGATGAGATTCGAATGAGATTCGAGCACGTCGGGGACCGTTCTCCGGGACGGGATCCGCAGGCCGTGGCCGTCCACTGTGACCTCCGGCGCACCGGGGTGCTTCATGGCATGAAAAGTCGAGGCGCTAGCGTTGGCCCCAGAGCCACCTGCTCCACCAGGGCGGCGTGGAGGGAGTAGGGCCTTGAACTTCGTGGCGGCGATCGGATCCTCGTGGATCTGCGCCCTTGCGCTCTTCGCCGTACTCGGCGACGCGCTGCTCCCCTTCATCCCGAGCGGCACGCTGGTCATCCTGGCCGTGCTCAAGACGGCTCAGATCAACGGCGCCCCGGTGCTGCTCGGCCTGGGCGTGGCGGTCGCCTCCTTCCTGGGGGACGTCCTCCTGCTCCACCTGGCCCGGCGCGGGGCCCCGCTGCTGCAGCGCCGGCTCGCCCGGCGCCCGAAACTGGCGGCCAGCGTGACCAGGGTCCAGCAGTCGCTGCTCGAACGCCCGCATGCCGGGGCGGCCGCGATGGTGGTGGTCGCACGGTTCGTGCCGGCCGGGCGGACCGTCCTGGACCTGGCCATCGGCCACTCCCCCGCCCACCCGCACCGCTTCCTGCACTGGTCGGCGCTGGCGGCACTGGTCTGGGCCGCGTACATCGTGACGCTGGGCTGGCTGAACAGCCACTGGTTCAACACCGCCTGGCTGAGCCTGGCGGTCTCCTGCGCGGCGGCCACCGCCGTCAGCACCGCGATCGCGCGGGTAGTGCGCCGCCACCGGCGGCTGGCCGTGCTCTGAGCCGTCCCCGGAACGACCGGTGGCGTCCGACGAGGTGCGGACGCGCCCGGGCCGGACCTAGCCGGGCCACGGCCGGGCCGCGGGGGCTGCCAGGAGCACAATTGTCCCGTACGGGCGAAGCCCCCGACGAGCGCTGACGAACTCTGACCGGTGTCGGCCGAGCGGCGGTACCGTACTCCCCTGACGGCACGCGATGCGAAGCGTCACAGGACCGCAACAGACGACGAATTCCTGCAGCCCGGCCGGGCGCCCCCGGCGTGTTCACTGTCGTCGGAGCCCGGCGACCTTGGAAGCCGCTGCGGCGACATGACATGCTAACGGCGGAATATTCATCAATTGCCCGATTTGACCGGTGCGGCCCGGACCGCCCTCACCACCGGCCGATCGGCACCCAGGGGAGACCATGACCAGCATCTCGCGCAGGACGGTGCTCAGTGCGACCGCCGCGACCGCGGCCCTCGGCGCGGTCTCGGCCTGTTCCAGCGGCGGATCCGGTTCGGGGCAGAACTCCAGCTCACCCTCCTCCGGCGGCAACGCCGACGCCGGCCAGAGCGGCACCACCGACCCGACCCAGGCGGTGGTGCCCAAGGGCGCCCCGATCGGCGACGGGTCCAACGCGGACACCGGTCCGCAGCCGAACCAGCCCAAGCCCGAGAAGCTCAAGCCGGGCGAGCGCCCGCCGCAGTTCGTGGTCTTCTCCTGGGACGGCGCGGGCGGCACCGACGACGGCCAGTTCCCCCGCTTCCTCAAGCTGGCGGAGCAGTACAAGGCCACCATGACCTTCTTCCTCTCCGGCATCTACGCCCTGCCCAAGGGCAAGTCGCAGCTGTACCACCCGCCGAAGCACGCGGTCGGCGCCTCCGACATCCCGTACCTGTCGGACGGCGCGGTCAAGAGCACCCTCAAGCTGATCAGCCAGGCCTGGCTCGCCGGCCACGAGATAGGCACCCACTTCAACGGGCACTTCTGCTCCAGCCGCCCGGACAAGAACGGGGTCAACATGTGGACCCCGGACGACTGGCAGAGCGAGATCGACCAGGCGGTCTCCTTCGTCACCCAGTGGCGGACCAACACCGGCTTCACCGACGTCGACCCGCTGCCCTTCGACTACAAGAAGGAGCTCATCGGCGGCCGCACCCCGTGCCTGGAGGGCCAGAAGGCGCTGCTGCCGACCATCGCGAAGCTGGGCTGGAAGTACGACGCGAGCTCCTCCGGCGGGCTGCAGATATGGCCGCAGAAGGTGCAGGACGGCAAGATCTGGGACTTCCCGCTCCAGTCCATACCCTTCCCCGGACACACCTTCCAGGTCCTGTCGATGGACTACAACATCCTGGCCAACCAGTCCAGCGGCAGCACCAAGGGCGACCCGTCCAAGTACAACGACTGGCGCACCCAGGCGACCAACTCCTACCTGGCCGGGTTCGACCGCGCCTACAACAGCAACCGCGCGCCGTTCTTCGTCGGCAACCACTTCGAGCAGTGGAACGGCGGCATCTACATGGACGCCGTCGAGGAGGCCCTCAAGTCGATCGCGGGCAAGCCCGACGTCCGCCTGGTCTCCTTCAAGCAGCTGGTCGAATGGCTGGAGGTGCAGGACCAGTCGACCCTGCGCAAGCTGCGCACCCTCAACGTCGGCCAGGCGCCGTCCGGCGGCTGGGAGAGCTTCCTCGGCGCAGCGGGCTGACGGGCCGGGCTTGGGGCGGGCCGGACCCGGGCGGCAGGACGTCCCTCCGGGCCTAGCCGGCCGCGGGGACGTCCGCGAGCAGCTTGCGGGCGATGAGCCCGGCCCCGGCCCCGCCCCAGAGGATCGAGTAGTGGTTGGTGTCCGGCACGGGCGAGGCCGGCACCCGTTCCCGGTCCAGCCCGGACAGTCCGATCCGCTGCCGGTCGTAGAGGCCCTGCGGCTCGTCGAGCAGGCCGCGTTCCGCCCAGAGCAGTTCGGCCGGGCAGGGCAGCCGGTGCACGGCCCCGGCCGCCTCACCGTCCAGCAGGACCTGGGCGCCGTCGGTCTGTACGGCCTCCAGGACGCAGGAGGAGCGCAGTTCGGGCTCGGCGCCGACCAGGTCGCGCTGGGTGTAGGCGTCGACGCCGTCGGACCAGCCGCCGCCGAAGGCCGGGTGGCGCTGCCAGAACTCCCGGTAGGCGGCGCGGTCCGGGAAGGTCATCGACAGCCGGGCCAACGCGGGGCCGAGCACCCCAGCCAGGGCGTCCTCCTCGCGGACGCCCTCGGGGAGCGGGAAGCTCAGCGCACCGTCCACCAGCAGGACCCGGCGGACGAGTCCGGGGTGCCGGACGGCGGCCAGGGCGGTGACCCAGGCGCCCATCGAGTGGCCGACCACCGTGACGGGTCCGGCACCGAGGCCGGTGATCAGCGCGGCCACGTCGTCGGCGTGCCGGGCCAGCCCGTACGGTCCGGCGACCGACCGGCTGGCGCCGCGCCCCCGCAGGTCGGGCGCGAGCAGGGTGACCCGCCCGGCGAGCCGGCGGGCGACCTCGTACCAGGCGAGGCCGTTGGCGGTGATCCCGTGCACCGCCACGACCGTCGGGGCCCCCGGCCGGTCGGCGGGCCACCGCAGGACGGCCAGGTCCCCGCCGGGTACGGGGACGGTCGACTCCTCGGGCTGCAAGGGGAACTGGCTCACGCGGGAGTACCTCCGGTGGGGCGGGCCGGGCGCCCGCAGGGTGGATGTCGGAACCGTAGGTGTGCGGTGGGACCGGCGACATGTGGCCGGGCGACGCAGCGACGCACCCCGCTGTGGCTCCGGTCGACATACCGCGGGCCCGCCGCCGTCCCCCGGTGGCCCGGCCCGGCCTCCGCACCCGGGCGGACCGCACCTGGGGCGACAACTCCCCTCGGCGGTCCGGCCGTTCGCATACCCGCTGTGGCACCGTCCACTCACCGTCGTGCCGAATTCCCCCGCATTAGCACCATCGCGAGCCACCGTGGCCGGGAATCGTGGCATCTTGACGCCTGAGCAGCGATCGTCGTGTGGAACTGTTGCGATCGGCGTTACGCTCCAGGAGAGTTGAGCAAGCCAAGGATCCCGTAACGCCCGGTGGGGAAGCTGGACGGTGCGCCGGGATCCCGCATTCGAAGCCGTCGTGCCGGCCCGCAACCGATCCGGTCGCACACACTCCACGTATCGGGTTCCCGGTACGGGATTCCCGGTATCGCGTTCTGCCCGGGCGGCTCCGGGGCGAGGCGAGCGCCGCCGAGCACAGCAAGCCGCAGAACTCCGGGGGGAGCACGTCATGACCGACCCGTCCACGCGACGGAGGGGCGCCGGAACGGCCCGCGAGGACCGATCGGGCCGAAGCCGCCGCCGGGGCGCGGGGCAGCTCGACGAGGCCGCGCTGCGCACCGAGCCGGTGCCCGAAGCGCCGTACGACTACGGCCATTTCAGCCGTCTGGCGGGCCCGGCCGTCGATCCGGACGAGGACCGGGAGCTCGGTGGCGGCGTGTACCGGCCGGAGCCGGACGGTGCGCGGGCGTCCGCAGCCGCGCAGCCGGGTACGGACGAGGGCGCGCGGCCGAACACCCCGTACCGGGTCCAGTACCGGAGCCTGCTGCGGCACGATCCGCACCGGTTACGGGCCGCCCTGCTGCTGGTGGCGGCCCCGCTGGTGGAGGTGGTCCTGCTGGTCTGGCTGCTGCTGCCGGAGCACTGGCCGGAACGCCCGGACGAGACCGATGTCCTGGTGCTGCTCGGGGACAAGGTGATGATCGGCATCATCGCGGTGGTCGAGCTGTTCCGGCTGGTCAACGTGGTGTCCAACACCCACGCCACCCTGGTGGCCCGGGACCCCATACCGGTGACGCCGGAGTCCGGCACCCGGGTCGCGTTCCTCACCACCTGCGTGCCCGGCAAGGAGCCGCCGGAGATGGTGCGGGCCACGCTGGTGGCGGCGCGCGACGTCCGGCACGAAGGACCGTACGACGTCTGGCTGTTGGACGAGGGAAACGATCCTGCAATGCGCGCCCTCTGCGCCGAGCTGGGCGTCCACCACTTCACCCGTTCCGGCCGGCCGCACTGGAACCGGCCGAAGGGGCGGTTCCGCGCCCGGTCGAAGCACGGCAACTACAACGCCTGGCTCCAGGCCCACGGCGACGACTACGACTTCTGGGTGTCCGTCGACACCGACCACGTGCCGCTGCCCGACTTCTGCGAGCGCATGCTCGGCTACTTCCGCGATCCGGACGTGGCATTCGTGGTCGGACCTCAGGTGTACGGGAACTACCGCAGCTCGGGTTCGGCCGTCACCAAATTCTCCGAGAGCCAGCAGTTCCTCTTCCACGCACTCATCCAGCGCGCCGGAAACCGTTACGGCGCACCGATGTTCGTCGGCACCAACAACGCCGTCCGAATCCACGCGCTCCGGTCGATCGGCGGGTTGTACGACTCCGTCACGGAGGACATGGCGACCGGTCTGGAGTTCCACCGCAACCGGAACCCGGAGACCGGGGAGAACTGGAAGTCCGTGTACACCCCGGACGTCCTCGCCGTCGGCGAGGGCCCGTCCTCCTGGACCGACTTCTTCTCCCAGCAACTGCGCTGGAGCCGCGGCACCTACGAGACCCTGCTCACCCAGTACTGGCGGGTGCTCTGGCGGCTGTCGCCCGGCCGACTGCTCAACTACACGCTGATGGTGGGCTTCTACCCGATGGCGGCGCTCACCTGGCTGCTCGGCGGGGTGTCCAGCGTGCTCTACCTGGGCTTCGGCGCCTCCGGCGTGCACGTCTCCTCGGAGCTCTGGATGATGCTCTACAGCGACGCCGCCGCGCTCCAGCTCCTGCTCTACACCTGGAACCGCAAGCACAACGTGAGCCCGCACGAGCCGGCCGGCTCCTCCGGGGTCGCGGGCATGGTGATGTCGGCGCTCTGCGGCCCGGTGTACGCGGCCTCGCTGCTCCAGACGCTGGTGCGCCGCCGCAGCGGCTTCGTGGTGACGCCCAAGGGCCGGGAGGCCAGCGCCGACCGGCTCGGCACCTTCCGCTACCACCTGTTCTGGGCGGTGGTGTTCGGCGGCGCCGTCGCCGCGTCCTTCCACACCGGCTACGACCACGTGGCGATGCGCACCTGGGCCTGCATCGCCCTGGGGCTGACCGTACTGCCGCTGCTGATCTCGGCGGGCGACGCCGTCCGCCGGCTGCGCACCCGTCCCACCGCCACCCTGACCGTGACCGGCGACCCGACGGCGGCCCCCAAGGTCCTGCTGGAGAAGCGCCGCCCGCGCCACGCCCTCGGCCGCACCGGACCGGCGGCAGCAGCAGCAGGGGCAGGGGCAGCGGCACCGGCGCCACCCCGGCCCGACGCGCTCGACAGCCCGACCCTCACCCTCCGAGCGCCCGCGCCCGACGCCCCGACGGTCACGCTCCGCCTCGTCCGGCCCGACGACCCGGCGCCCGACCACGTCGAGAACGCCGACCACGTCGAGAGCCCCGAGAGCGCCGAGAGCACACCCACCCGCTGAGCCGCCCCGCCCCCGTCCCGCCCGCCTCCTGAGGGGACCACCCACCGTGAAGATCCACAAGACCGGCCGCACCAAGCGCTTCGCCCTCGGCAGCACCGTCGCGCTGACCGTCGCCGGGATGAACGCCCCGGCCGTCCTCGGCTTCGCCGGCGACCAGTACCACCAGTACGTGATCAACCGCCCCGAGTACAAGGCGCAGTACGGCCACTGGCAGACCCTGTCGCTGCCCGCCGCGTTCCGGGTCAACGCCGTCCACGCCACCCTGCTGCGCACCGGCAAGGTGCTGATCGTGGCCGGTTCCGGCAACGACGAGAAGCAGTTCAACGCGGGCACCTTCAAGAGCCTGCTCTGGGATCCGGCGAAGAACAGCTACAAGCTGATACCCACCCCCGCCGACATGTTCTGCGGCGGCCACGCCTCCCTCCCGGACGGCCGGGTGCTGGTGGCCGGCGGCACCCAGCGGTACGAGAAGCTGGACGGCGCGGTGAAGAAGGCGGCCGGCGTGATGCGGGTGCGCAACGAGAGCCCGGAGCGCGACCGCACCTTCCCCAAGGGCACCGTGTTCGTCGCCCCGAACGGCCGGGAGTACGCCAGCACCGTCCAGGTGACCGTCCCCGCCGCGACCAAGACCGGCGCCGGGAAGCAGACCGTCGTCACGGCCGGCGAGCAGCACGTGTTCGTCGAGGCGGTCGGCGAGGGCCGGGACTACGTGAGCGACTCCCCCGCCCAGTACCGGATCAAGGGGCTGACCGGCGTCGACGCCCACAACCTGTACGGGCAGAGCGAGAAGCTGACCCTGGACAAGCAGGACTACCAGGGCATCCGCTCCGCCTTCGAGTTCAACCCGGACACCGAGCTCTACGAGCAGGTCACCGACATGGCGCACGCCCGCTGGTACCCGACCCTGACCGGGCTGGGCGACGGCCGGGTGGTCACCGTCTCCGGCCTGGACGACACCGGGCTGATCCTCAACGGCAACGACAACGAGGTCTACGACCCCAAGTCCAGGACCTGGGCCAAGGCCCCCGACCGCTACTTCCCGACCTACCCGTCGATCTTCCTGACCGCGAGCGGCAAGCTCTTCTACTCCGGTTCCAACGCGGGCTACGGCCCCGCCGACAAGGGCCGCGAGCCGGGCCTCTGGGACCTCTCGACCAACGGCTTCCGGCCCGTCCCCGGCCTGCGCGACCCGAACCTGACCGAGACCTCCGCCTCGGTGCTGCTGCCGCCCGCGCAGGCCCAGAAGGTCATGGTGCTGGGCGGCGGCGGGGTGGGAGAGTCCCCGCTGTCCACGGCCCGCACGGACATCGTCGACCTGTCCGCGCCCGAGCCCGCCTTCGTCCCGGGCCCGGACCTGCCGGCCGGCGGGACCCGCTACCTCAACAGCGTGGTCCTCCCGGACGACACCGTGTTCACCACCGGCGGCTCCAGCGGCTACCGCGGCCGGGGCGACAGCGACCTGCTCAAGGCCCAGGTGTACCACCCGGACTCCCGGACGTTCAGCACCGCCGCCGAGCCCACCGTCGGCCGCGACTACCACTCCGAGGCGCTGCTGCTGCCGGACGGCCGGGTCGCCGTCCTGGGCTCCAACCCGCTGTTCGCCGACAAGGCCGAGACCCAGCCCGGCGGCTTCGAGCAGCGCATCGAGATCTACACCCCGCCGTACCTGTACCACGGCGACCGCCCCGAGGTGACGGCCGCGCCCGCGGCGGCGAAGCTCGGCGGCACCGTCCGGATCGGCACCGCCCGGCCGGACGCGGTGACCACCGCCAAGCTGATCCGGCCCAGTTCGGTGACCCACGTGACCGACGTCGAGCAGCGCTCGGTCGCGCTGGACATCACCGGGCGCACCGCCGACGGGCTCTCGCTCACCCTCCCGGGCAACCCGAACCTGCTGCCGCCCGGCTGGTACATGCTGTTCCTGACGGACGCGGCCGGCACCCCGTCGGTCGCCCGCTGGGTCCAGGTCGGCGGCTGAGCGGACAGCCCGCGCCGGGCACCGCCGGACCGGGCCGGGCGCGCGGCTCCGCTCAGCGCGCCGCCTGCGCCAGCCCGAGCGCGTACGGCAGCCAGAACTCGCCCGCCCGGGGCTCGCCGCGGCCGCACTCGCCGTCCGACTCCCCCGGGTTCTTGATCCACAGGTAGGCGTCGACCCCGGGCCGCCCGGTCTCGGTGGTCGGCGCCTCGCCGAGGGCCCGGCCGGGCGGGTTGCACCAGGACTCGGCGCCCGCCGAGCCGTTGCCGCTGCGGCTGGTGTCGATGACGAAGTGCTTGCCGCCGAGGGCGGCGGAGAGCCGGTTGCCGTAGTCCGCGTTCCGGTCGGTCGGGTAGAAGTTGGCGACGTTGACGGCGAAGCCGTCCGCTGCCGCGATGCCGGACTTGCGCAGCGCCGCGGCCATCTCGTCCGGGTCCTGGGCCCAGCCCGGGTTGCCCGCGTCCAGGTAGACCCGGACGTTCGGACGCTTCTTCAACTCCTGCACGGCGAAGGCCAGCAGGCCGTACCGCTCGGCGGCCAGGTCGCCCTTGATCCCGCAGGTGTCCAGGGTGTGGGCGACGGCGTCCGGCTCCAGCACCACCCAGGCCTTGCGGTCGCCGAGGGCCCCGGCGACGCCGGTGATCCAGGAACGGTACGCGGCCGCGTCGGCGGCGCCGCCGGCCGAGTACTGGCCGCAGTCCCGATGCGGGATGTCGTACGCGACGAAGACGGCCGTCCGGCCCGCCTCGGTGGCCCGGCGGCTCACCTGGTCGGCGATCTCCCGGGCGCTCTGTTCACCGAGCCACTGGGAGGAGGGCTGGGCCGCGATCCGCAGCAGGGTGTCGGCCTCGGCCGCACGGCCCTGGCCGCGCAGCGCCGCGACCTGCTGGGCGGCGTTGGTGCGGTCGGAGACGTAGAAGGCCTGCCCGGGAAGCTGGTTGAGGCCCGTGGCGCCGGCCGCCGGAGTCCCGGCGGAGCCTCCGGGGGCCCCGGGCGCTCCGGATGCCCCGGACACCGCGGAGGCTCCGGGTCCGTTCACCCCGCCCCCGCTACCGCACCCGGCGACCGTCAGCAGCGCCAGACCCGCCGTCAGCCCGACCCACCGCATCGTTCCTGCCCGTCCCACCCCGCGCACGTACCGCCCCTCCGAGCCGACTCCCACCCCCGTCGAACCGGTCCGGCGACCGGTCGCCACCAGCTAAGCACACCCGGCCCCGGCCGACGGCCGCCACCGGTGAACGACAAGTGGCCGTGGGCGGACGGGAATCCGAACCCCGCCCGGCCACGGCCACCTACGGCACGATCGTGCGTCAGCCCTGCTTGAGGTCCGGCACCCGCCAGTCGATCGGCTCGCCGCCGAAGCCGTCCAGCGCCGAGTCGATCTGCGAGAACGGGCGGCTGCCGAAGAACAGCTTGGCGGACAGCGGCGACGGGTGCGCGCCCTGGACCACCACGTGCTTCTCGGTGTCGATCAGCGGCAGCTTCTTCTTGGCGTAGTTGCCCCACAGCACGAAGACCACCGGCTCCTCGCGCTCGCTCACCGCCTTGATCACCGCGTCGGTGAACTTCTCCCAGCCCTTCGCCTTGTGCGAGTTGGCCTCGTGGGCGCGGACCGTGAGCACCGCGTTGAGCAGCAGCACGCCCTGCTCGGCCCAGTGCATCAGGTAGCCGTTGTCGGGGGCCGGGATGCCGAGGTCGGCGTCCAGCTCCTTGAAGATGTTGCGCAGCGAGGGCGGCGTCTTCGTCCCGGGCAGCACCGAGAAGCTCATGCCGTGGGCCTGGCCGTTGTCGTGGTACGGGTCCTGGCCGAGGACCAGCACCCGGACCTTCTCGTACGGAGTGGCCTGCAGCGCGGCGAACTCCTGGCCGCTCGGCGGGAACACCTCGTGCTCCGCGCGCTGGGCCGCCACGAAGGCCGCCAGCTCCGCGAAGTACGGCTTCTCCGTCTCGGCACCGAGCACCGCGCGCCAGGACTCGGGCAGCTCCAGCCCGCCGCCCTCGCCGGCCTCGACCACGCCCGCCTCGACCGTGTCCGTCACGACATCTACCTCCCACACCGCGGCTGCTGCGCCGCCCGCCCTCTTACACCCCGAACGCTACACAGCCCCACCGACAACTCACTCCACGGGCGCCGGGGCGGACACCGTCGCAGCGGCCGAATCCGACGGAGAGGCCGAGGCCGCCCGCCCCACCCGCACGTGCTCCACCCCGTTGAGCGCCACCAGCAGCACGGCCAGCACCACCAGCACCACCAGGGCCGGCAGCCGCACCATCGCGGGCAGCAGCCCCAGCACCACCACCGCCGCGACGATCCGGGTGGTCGAGACCAGCCGGAACATCATCCAGCGGGTGTACCCGAAGGTCAGCAGGTACAGCCCGCAGCCGCCGTAGAGCAGCCCCACCGGTCCGGCGCCGAGCGCCCGCCACGGGTCCGCGACCGTCTCCGCGAAGCCGACCGCGACCCCGATCACCCCGGCCGCCAGGGCCAGGTGCCCGTACTGGAAGACCCGCCGGATCACGTCCCGCCGGGAGTCGGCGACCTCCACGGCGTGCCGCATCGCGTCCGCCGCGAACACGAAGTACTGCCACCACAGCCCGGCCGAGATGGTGAACGCGGCTGCCACGGCGGCCAGTTCGGCAGCGTCCAGCCGGGCTGCGGCGGCCGAGCCGCCGATCCCGACCACCGATTCGCCGAGCGCCACCAGCAGGAACAGCGCGAACCGCTCCGGCATGTGCGACGGGTGGTAGGCCACCTTGGCGAGCCGCCGCCGGAACACCAGCGGTGCGGCCAGGTCGCAGAGCGCGGCCGCCGCCCACAGCACCAGCCGCGGCCCGTCCGGCAGCAGCCCGCCGGCCAGCAGCAGCGGTCCGCTGACCAGCACGCCCGCCCCGTACGGACCGCGCCACACCCCCGGGACGCGCACCAGCAGGAGCAGCAGCACCACCCGGGCCAGCCAGTACGCGGCGCCCAGCAGCACGCCCCGGCCGCCGTACGCGCCCGGGACGGCGAGCGCCATGAACAGGCCGGCCAGTCCGACCAGCAGGATGCCCAGGCGGTCGCGCGGGTTGTCCACGTCGCGGATGTTGGCCTGCACGGTGGTGCCGACCCAGCACCAGTACACCGGCACGAACACCACCAGGGCCCGGACCAGACCGGTCAGGTCGTGCTGGTGGTGCAGTAGTCCGGAGACCTGGGTGATCGCGAAGACGAAGACCAGGTCGAAGTACAGCTCCGCCCAGGTGACCCGCTTCTCCGGCTCCTCCCCGGCCTCGAACTCCCCGGCCGTGCCCCCGGCCGTCGTTTCCCCCGCCGTGCTCATCCGCCCGGTCCTCCCCACGCGTACGGAACGAGCCCCGCCCCGGCGCTCGGCCGGGGCGGGGCTCGCGACTGCACCGCAGAGGTTAGACCAGCTCGACCAGGTCCGCGATCGACGTGACCACCCGGGTCGGCCGGTACGGGAAGCGCTCCACGTCGCTGGCGGAGGTCAGGCCGGTGAGCACCAGGATGGTCTCCATGCCGGCCTCCATGCCCGCGACGATGTCGGTGTCCATCCGGTCGCCGATCATCACGGCGGTCTCCGAGTGGGCGCCGGCGGTGTTGAGCGCCTCGCGCATCATCAGCGGGTTGGGCTTGCCGACGAAGTACGGGTCCACGCCGGTGGCCTTGGTGATCAGGGCCGCGACCGAGCCGGTGGCCGGCAGCACGCCCTCGGTGGAGGGGCCGGTCTCGTCCGGGTTGGTGCAGATGAACCGGGCGCCCGCGTTGATCAGGCGGATCGCCTTGGTCAGCGCCTCGAAGGAGTAGGTCCGGGTCTCGCCGAGCACGACGTAGTCCGGGTTGTTGTCGGTCAGCACGTACCCGGCCTGGTAGAGCGCCGTGGTGAGGCCGGCCTCGCCGATCACGTACGCGGTGCCGTTCGGGCGCTGGCTCTTGAGGAACTTGGCGGTGGCCAGGGCCGAGGTCCAGATGCACTCCTCCGGCACCTCCAGGCCCATCCCGGCCAGCCGGGCGCTCAGGTCGCGCGGGGTGTAGATGGAGTTGTTGGTGAGGACGAGGAAGGGCTTGCCGGACTCCCGCAGCCGGCGGAGGAACTCCTCCGCCCCGGGGATCGGCGTGCCCTCGTGGATGAGGACACCGTCCATGTCGGTCAGCCAGGACTCGATGGGCTTGCGGTCTGCCACGTGCGTGTCTCCCGGAATGTTGCAAGTCTTGCGGTGGGGCCCTGACGCGCCACAGCCTAATCCGCACGGATGGCCGGGGACAGAACGTCCCGTCCAACGGGACGCGACGGCCGACGGACGGGCAGCGGGAGCAGCAGGGAGCAGCGGGGAACCGGGAAACCGGGAAACCGGGAGCAAAGGGGCACCCCGTGATTGAGTGGGCCGTATGAACCCGCTGACCGCCCCCCGCCCCCTCCGCGTCGGCCTGATCGGCTACGGCCTGGCCGGCTCCGCCTTCCACGCCCCGCTCATCGCCACCACGCCCGGGCTGCGGCTGGACGCCGTGGTCACCGCCAACCCGGAGCGCCGGGAGCAGCTGCGCCGCGAGCACCCGGACGCCCGCGCCGTCGACACCCCCGAGCAGCTGCTCGCCGACCCGGACGCGCTGGACCTGGTGGTCGTCGCCTCGCCCAACCGCACCCACGCCCCGCTGGCCCGCGCCGCCCTGCGGGCCGGCCTGGCCACCGTGGTGGACAAGCCGCTGGCCGGCACCGCCGCGGAGGCGCTGGAGCTGTGCCGGCTGGCCGAGGAGCGGGGCGTCCTGCTGTCGGTGTTCCAGAACCGGCGCTGGGACGGCGACTTCCTCACCGCGAGCCGACTGGTGCGCGGCGGCGCGCTCGGCCGGGTGCACCGCTTCGAGTCCCGGTTCGAGCGGTTCCGCCCGAAGCCCAAGCCGGGCTGGCGCGAGCTCGCCGACCCGGCCGAGGTCGGCGGCACCCTGTACGACCTGGGCAGTCACCTGGTCGACCAGGCGCTCACCCTGTTCGGGCCGGTCGAGACGGTGTACGCGGAGATCGACGTGCGGCGGGACGGCGCGGTGGTGGACGACGACGCCTTCGTCGCCCTGACCCACGCCTGCGGCACCCGCTCGCACCTGTGGACCAGCGCCATCACCCCGCTGATCGGCCCCCGGCTGCGGGTGCTCGGCGACACCGCCGGGTACGTCAAGCACGGCATGGACCCGCAGGAGGCCGACCTGCGGTCGGGCCGCCGCCCGGACGGCACCCACCCGTGGGGCGCCGACCTGCCCGAGCACCACGGCACCCTGGGCAGCGACGGGTCCGAGATCTCCCTGCCCACCGACCCGGGCGACTACCCCGCCTTCTACGCCGGCATCGCCGCCGCCCTGGCCACCCCCGGCACCCCGCCCCCGGTCGACCCGCGCGACGCGGTGGCCACCCTCACCGTCCTGGAGGCCGCCCGCACCTCCGCGGCCACCGGCCGCACGATCCGGCTGGGTTGACCACCTCCCGGCGGCGGCGGGCGCAGCGGATGCGGCAGGCCGAGGCCGTGGCGGCCTCGGCCGCCCTCACACCCCGATGACCTCCACCGCCGAGCCCAGCCCCCGGAAGTCCGCCACGTTGCGGGTGTACAGCGGCAGCCCGTGGGCGGAGGCGACGGCGGCGATCATCAGGTCGATCCGGCGCGGGCGCGGCTGCCGTCCGGCGGCGATGGTCAGGGTGACGAGGGTCCCGTAGCGGGCGGCGGCGGCCGCGTCGAAGGGCAGCGGGTCGAAGTCGGCCATCGCCGCGCCGAGCACCTCCAGCCGGGCCGCCCGGCTGATCGGGTCGCGGGCCATCGAGACGCCCTGCTGGAGTTCGGCGAAGGTGATCGCGGTCAGCTCCGGCACGGCGGGCAGGTCCCCGGGGCTGAGCAGCGCCAGGTCGATGTACACACAGGTGTCGAGCACCCCGGCGGGCCGCCGCCGGGACGCCCTCCGGCGCTCAGCCACGCCGCCGCTCGAACGGGTCGTCGCCCTCGTCCCCGACGAGCTCCTCGGGCCCGAAGTACTCCTCGGCCTCCTTGCGCATCTCCTGGTAGTCCACCCGCGGCAACTTCACGTGCCGCGCCACCAGCTCCTCCGCCGTGAGCCGCCGCCGCCCGGACACCGGCCGCAGCTCCGCGACCTCGACCCCGTTCCTGGTGATGTGGAAGGTCTCACCGGCCTCCACCGCGTCCATCACCGCGGCGGAGTTGTTCCGGAACTCCCGCTGGGTAATCGTCCTCATGTCATCCACGGTAGCCCCGCGTAGCACCGACGGCTACACCCCGCGCGTCGAAGGCCCCACTCGTCGAAGACCCCGCGCAGCGAGAACTCCGGCAGGAACGGGCTAGGCCGGGAACCCCCGGGGGCCGTACGATCGTCGTGCTGAACGTCCTGAGCCGGGAAGACATCGAGAGGGGGCCCGCCGTGGAGTTCGTCGCGATGGTGCTGGGCCTGCTCCGGGTGTTGACCGGGCAGTTGGTGACCGAGGGCGGCGGGCTCGCGTCCGTCGCCGCCGTGGCGGCGATGGTCCTGGTGGCCGGGGCGGTCGCGGGGGCCCTCGCCGGGGCGCGGTTGTTGGGGGCACGGGCCCCGGCCGCGGTGCGCAGCGGGGTGCTGCGACGCCGGGCGTTCCGTACGGCGTTCCTTCCGCAGCGTGATCCGGACGCCCGGGGCAGGCGACGCCCCAGGGCGCCGGGAGCGGCCCCGGCGGCCGCGTAGTCCCGCAGTTCTCCCGTACGGTGCCCGCGTTTCCGCGGCTGCCCGTACCTTCTTCGCGGCCGTCCTCCGCCGATCACTCATGTTCTGAGACCCCGGAGGGCTCGCTTCACCATGTCCGTCCTGTCTGTTCTCGACCCGGCCGTCACCGTCGCCCACGCCGCGGTCGCCACGCTCGCCCACGCCCTGCCGACGGCACTGGCGATCGTCCTGTTCGTGCTCGCCGTGCGGCTCTGCCTGCACCCGCTGGCGCGGGCGGCGGCGCGCGGGGAGAAGGCCCGCTCCAAGCTGGCGCCGAAGGTCGCCGCGCTGAACGCGAAGCACAAGAAGAACCCGGAGAAGGCACGCGAGGCGCTCGCGGAGCTGTACCGGGAGGAGCAGGTCTCGCCGTTCGCGGGCTGCCTGCCGATGCTGGTGCAGATCCCGTTCTTCTCGGTGATGTACCGGCTCTTCACCACCCCGAACGACCTGCTGGACCACACCCTGTTCGGGGTGCCGCTGGGCCTGCACGTCGGGAACGCCCAGGGCGCCGGGCAGTTCGCGGTGTTCGGCCTGCTGTACGCCGGGCTGGCGGCGGTCGGGTACGTCAACTACCGCCGGGCCCGGCGCGCGGCGGCCGCGCAGACCACCCCGCAGCCGGGGGCGGCGCTGCTGCCGTACCTGTCCTTCGCGTCGGTGGTCTTCGCGATGCTGGTGCCGGTGGCCGCCGCGCTCTACCTGCTCACCACCAGCGTGTGGTCGGCCTCCGAGCGGGCCTGGCTGTACCGCGGCACGGGGCAGGTCCCGGCGACGGCGCTCGCGGCCTAGGGTCCGTCTTCAAACTCCCGTCGTCCGCCCGGAGGGCGGGCGGGGCGGCGTTGGGGTGCGTGCATCGCAAGGCGGAGGAGGGAGCCCAATGCAGCGCATTGGCGACCGACGACAACGCGGCGAGGCGCGTGCCCCGGCGGCGGCCCGCAGATGGGAGTTTGAAGACGGACCCTAGGTCTGGAGCCGGCGCGTTCGCTCAGAAGTGGCGCAGCAGCTCCGGGAAGGTCGCGAGCTGCAGCGTCGCCTCGTCCGGGCCGAGGTCCTCGTGCTCCAGCACCCAGGTGTGCTCGTGCGGGATGAAGACGGTGCGCAGGCCGGCCCGGCGGGCGGGGGCGATGTCGGACTTGGGCGAGTTGCCGATCATCCAGGTGCGGTCCGGGTCGAGGCCGAGCTCGGCGGTGAGCTGCCGGTAGGTGTCGACGGACTTCTCGGCCACGATGTGGATCCCGCCGAAGTGGTGGTCGATCGTGGAGGCCGTCACCTTGGCCTGCTGCTCCTCCTGGTCGCCCTTGGTGAGCAGGAGGAGCCGGTGGCGGCCGGCCAGGGTGGCGAGGGTGTCGGCGACGCCGGCGATCAGTTCGACCTCGCCGCGCCGGGTGAGCGGGGTGAGCAGCTCGTCGATCCGGGCGAGCTCGGCCGCGGTGGGGGTGCGGTCGCCGTTCAGCTGCCGCAGGCAGTCGGCGAGGCTCTGCCGGAAGACGGTGGCGCCGTAGCCGAGGGCGGCCACGTTGGCGGCCTCGATCCGGTCGAACAGGGCCCGGGCGCCGTCGCGGCCCTCCGGGGCGGCGGCCCAGTCCAGGAAGCCGTCGATGACGCGCTCGAAGAGGACGTTGTTCTCCCAGAGGGTGTCGTCGGCGTCGAAGATGAGGATCTGGTCGGTGTGCATCAGGGGTGGGGTCCTTGGGTGAGGGCGGCGTGGTTCAGCCGAGCAGGCGGGCGGCGCGGTCGAGGGTCTCGCGGAAGTTCTCCTCGGTGGTCCGCTGCCGGGCCTCCTCGATGCTCAGCCACTCCAGCGGGGAGGCCGGGTTCTCCGGGCGGGCGTCGTCCGGGCGGTCGGTGGCGAGCAGGAAGCGCAGGTCGGCGTGCTCGTGGGCGGGTTCGACGGGCGAGGCCGGGACGGGCACCACGGCGAGGTGGACGAGGGTGGCGTCGGGCCAGGGGGTGAGGTCGGTGAGGCCGGTCTCCTCCAGGCCCTCGCGCAGGGCGATGTCCAGCGGGAGGGTCTCCCCCGGGTCGCCGTGGCCGCCGACCTGGAGCCAGGCCTGCTGGCGGACGTGCCAGCGCAGCAGCACCCGGCGGGTGGGCGGGTGGACGATCAGCGCGGAGGCGGTGAAGTGCAGCGGGGTGCCGCGGTCCCAGACGTCGGCGGCATCGGCTGCGTCGGTGTCGGCGGCATCGGCAGCGTCGGTGTCGGCGGCGTCGGCAGCGGCGGCGGAGGCGGCGACCAGGGCGGTCGCCCTGGCGTGGTCGGCGGTCTCGACCGGGCCCTGCGGCCGGTGTCCGGCCAGGAGCCGGGCCAGGTCGGGGCTCTGCGGGGCAGGACCCTGCGGCTCGGGGCTCTGCGGGGCGGTGTCCGTGGTCACCATGGTGCTGGACTCTCCTCGTTCCGCCCGCGGGGCGCGTCCGCTCCGCCCCGCGCCGGAGCGCCGCTCACCGGACCGCGTCACGCCGGGCGGCGTCGCGCGGAACGGCGTCAACGGGCTTGCGGGGACGGGCGATCGGGCCCGGGGGCTCCGGTTCCGGTGAACCCGCGAAGCCTAGCCCGGGGGTGTTCGGGCGGCCCACCGGTTTTCCCGGACGCCGGGGGCGTACCGGCTGGTCAGGCGCCCCCTCCGGAGGCCGTAGCCTGTGGTGATCGTTTCGGGACAGGTGGAGGGATGTCGTCATGGTGGCTGCTCCGGCGCTCGCCGAGCTGCGCGAGGTGTGCCAGCCGCAGGCCAAGTTGCAGAGCCGCAACGGTGAGCACTGGGCGGGCCGGCTCTACATGCGGGCGCTCTCGCTGCGGACCACCCGTCAGCTGGTGCGCACCTCGGTCTCGCCGAACACCCTGACCTGGGTGATGGTGGTGTGCGGGGTCGGCGGCGGCGCGGCCCTGCTGATCCCGGGCCTGACCGGCGCGGTGCTCGCGGCGGTGCTGTTCCAGCTGTTCCTGCTGTTCGACTGCGTGGACGGCGAAGTGGCCCGCTGGAAGCGCCAGTTCAGCATGGCCGGGGTCTACGTGGACCGGCTGGGCGCCTACCTGGCGGACGCCGCGCTGATGATCGGCGCGGGTGTACGGGCGGCGCGCGGCGGCTCGGAGCTGTGGGTGTCGGCGGGCCTGGCGGCCGCGCTGGGCGTCGTCCTGCTCAAGGCCTCCACGGACCTGGTGGACGTGGCCCGGGCGCGCAGCGGGCAGGCGCCGGCGGACGAGGAGTCCACCCAGCCGCGTTCCCAGGGCATCGCGACGGCCCGCCGGCTCGCCTCGATCTTCAAGATCCACCGGGTGACGAACGGCATCGAGGCCTCACTGGTGCTGCTGGCAGCCGCCGCCGTGGACGCCGGACTGCACAACCTGGACGCCACCCGGTGGACGCTCGCCGGGATCACGGTGATCACCTGGGGGATGGTGGTGGCGCACCTGGCGTCGATCCTGTCGTCGTCGCGGCTGCGCTGAGACCACCCACCGGCGACCGCGGCGGGGCTGCGGCAGGGCTGAGACGCCCCTCCCCCAGCTGGGGGAGGGGTCCGGCGCAAGCCCGCCGCCGGGCGGACGCGGCACCACCGGCCCGCACCGGAGGGTGGGGCCATGACGACGCCGCAGCCGACCACCGCCCCCCGCACCACTGCCGCTCCCGACTCCACCGCTCCCGCCGCCGCGGCCGTTCCCGCCCCGCCGCGCTGGGCGGTCCGGGCCGCCCACGCGGCCGCGGTGACCGCGTTGCCGGCCGGGCTGTGGCGGCTCGGGCTGACCCTCGGATGGCAGGGCGGGTACACCGACGCGGGCTACCACGCGGTGGGTTTCACCGGTCGGGACGCGGTCTGGCCGCTCACCCTGAGCGTGCTCACCGAGGCGCTGGCGCTGCTCACCCTGGGCCTGGTCCGGCCGTGGGGCACGGTGCCGCCGCGCTGGGTCCCGCTCCTCGGCGGGCGGCCGGTGAACCCGCGCCGGGTCGTCCTGGCGGCCTCGCTGGGTGCGGCCGGGCTGACGGTGCTCTGGACGCCGTTCCTCGCCTGGTGGACGGTGTCGCACCCGGACATGACGCCGCGGGGGCACCTGCTGGTCGGCTTCCTCTACCTGCCCGCGGTCGCCTGGGGCCCGCTGCTGGCGGCGGTCACCGTCTCGTACCACCGCCGGCACCGCGCGGCCGCCGCCTGACTTCTAACCGTGCCAGGCCGGTTCGGCACCGGGCTCATCTCCGAGCCCATCTCCGAGCTCTTCTCCTGGCTGCTCTCCGGGCTGCTCTCCGAGCTCTTCTCCGGGCTCATTGCGGGCGAGCGCGGCCAGGACGGTGTCCAGCAGCCCGGGGAAGCGCCGTTCGAGGTCGACCGTCCGCAGCGCGGAGAACCGGCGGTTGGCCTCCTCGCGCTGGCTGATCACACCGGATTCGCGCAGCACCTTGAAGTGGTGGCTGAGCGTGGAGGGCACGACGTCCACCGGGAAGGTGCCGCAGGCCCGTTCGGGTTCGGCGCGCAGAACCCGGACGATGGTCATCCGGGTGGGGTCGGAGAGCGCGTGGAGGACGTCGTACAGGTCGATCTCCTCGACCGCGGGGTGGACGAGCGCCGGCCGGCGGCGGGTGCTGCGGGGCATCTTCCTACCTCCTCTGATCTGCGATGTTCGACAAACGCCGAAACGCGGTGGTACCACTGTGCCACGGCAATTTCGTCGTTCGTCGAACATCGTAGTCGAGGGGGACCGACATGCGCGCACTGGTGATGACCGCACCCGGTGGAGCCGAGAACTCCGAGATCCAGCAGATCGAGGCACCGCGACCCGGCCCCGGCCAGGTCGCGATCGACGTCGCCTGGGCCGGACTGAACTTCGTGGACGTGATGGCCCGCCGCGGCGACGGCGGCTACACCGCCGAGTGGCCGTACCTGCCGGGCAAGGAGGTCGCCGGTACGGTCCGGGCGCTCGGCGAAGGCGTCACCGGGCTCGCCGTCGGCGACCGGGTCGCGGCCGCACCCGTCGGCGGCGGACTCGCCGAGGTGGTGCTCGCCGACGCCGCCCTGACCCTCCCCGTCCCGGACGGGCTGGCGCTCAGCGCGGCCGCCGCCGCCCCGCTCGGCCTCGCCACCGCCGTCCTGCTGCTCACCGACGCGGGCCGGCTCACCGACGGGGACAACGTCCTGGTCCACTCGGCCGGCGGCGGGATCGGCAGCGCCGTCGCCCAGCTCGTCCCGCTGCTCGGCGGCGGGGGCGCCCTGATCGGCACGGTCGGCCGCCCGGAGAAGGCCGCAGCCGCCGTCGAACTCGGCTACCACCACGCCTTCGCCCGCGACGAGAAGCTCGCCGACGCCGTCCGCACCGCCACCGACGGCCGGGGCGTCGACCTCGTGCTCGACCCGCTCGGCACCGCCGCCCTGGACCTCGACCTCGCCGTCACCGCGCCGGGCGGCCGGATCGTCCTGTTCGGCAACGCGGGCGGCGGCGAGCTCGGCGACCTGCCGCCGCTCGGCCGGCTGATGGGCGGCAACCTCTCCGTCACCGGGTTCAGCCACCGCAGCTACGCCGCCACCGCACCCGAACGCCTCGCCCGGGCCATCCGCACCACCCTCGACCTCCAGGCGCACCGCGGCCTCACCGTGCCGCTCACGGAGCTCGCGGACCTGGAGGCCGTACCGGCCGCCCACGACGCGATGCAGGAGCGGCGGGCCACCGGCAAGTACGTGGTGCGGGTGGGTGGTTGACCGTTCGCACCGACCAGGCAGGTCGATCCGGCCGGGCCCGTCAGACCGTGAGCACCGCTCCCGGATCGGCGTGCCCGACCGGGCCGGCGAACCGGGACGCGGCGCGGGCCACCGCCTCCGCCTCGCACAGCAACAGGTCGCCGTCGGCGGCCAGTCCGGTGAGCGCGGCGCAGGGCGCGGGGTCGCCGGAGTGGACCAGCGAACGGCCGCCGGCCTCCGCCCGGAGCGCGAAGGCCGGCATGCCGGGCGGACCGTGGAGCGGGATCGGCGCGGCGAGCCGCACGTCCGCGGACAACGCGCCTTAGTAGGCGGTGAGTAGGTGTGTGTCGAGGCCGAGGAGCGGTGTTGGAGATGTTCACCGGGGGAGCAGCGCGGCTGCTGGTCAGGAACGACGACGAGACGCCGCTGGAGCTGACCGTGGAGCCGTGGGCCGACGCCTACCGGCTCGCGCCGGGACAGACCCGGGTCGTCATCACCCACTCCCCCACAGCGGACGGTTCGTGGTCCGGGACCCGGCGCGGTGACGAGCCCTTCCAGGTCGACCACCGCCGGGATTCCGTCACGGTGTGGGCCCACGGCCACTGCTTCCACCTCACCGACACGGCGGGCCAGGAGATCGACGCTGCCGACCGGGACTGCCCCGCCCGGGCCGCACGAGGGGAATAGGCCGGTCCGGTCGGGCAGTTGGGCCCGGCATGACCAAGGTTCTGGTGATCGGCGCGAACGGCAGTGTGGGCAGGCACGTGGTGGCCTCACTGGTCGAAGGCGGGCACGGGGTACGGGCGTTGGTGCGGAACCGGGCCACGGCCGCGCTGCCCGCCGGGGTGAAGGTCGTCGAGGGCGACCTGGCGGAGCCGGAGAGCCTGACGGCCGCGCTGGACGGCGGGGTGCACGGCGGGGTGGACGCCGTCTACCTGATGTGGCCCAGGATCCCGGTACAGCCGCGGGTGGTCGAGCTGATCGCCGAGCACGCCGAGCGCGTCGTCTACCTCTCGACGGACGTACCGGACCTCGCGGACGACGAACCGGCCGTGATCTTCCACCAGGAGATCGAGCGGCTGATCCGCCACTCCGGCACGGCCTGGACCTTCGTCCGCGCGATCGACTTCGCGGGCAACGCGCTCGGCTGGGCCGACCAGGTCCGCACCGGCGTGGTCCGCTGGCCGTACGGGCGGGCGCGCCGCTCGCTGGTCCACGAACGCGACATCGCGGACGTGGCCGTCCGGGCGCTCACCGAGGACGGGCACGACGGCAGGAAGTACCTGGTCACCGGCCCCGAGTCGCTCACCCACGCCGCGCTGGTGGGGATCATCGGCGAGGAGCTCGGCACCGAGGTCCGCTGGGAGGAGCTGGCGCCGGAGGTGGCCCGCGAGCAGCTGACGGCGGCCTGGGGCAACGCGGCCTTCGTGGAGTCCCGGCTGCGGGCCTGGGAGTCGTTCACCCGCGAACCGGAACGGGTGACGGACACGGTCGAGCAGGTGCTCGGCCGCCCGGCCCGCAGCTTCCGCTCCTGGGTCCGGGACCACGCGGACGACTTCCGCTGACGGCGGACGACAGGCGACAGGCAGACGGACAGGCGGACAGGCGGACAGGCGGACAGGCGGACAGGCGGACAGCGAACCTCAGCCCCGCTCGACCGCCAGCTCGATCTCCCGGTGCGTCGCGTCCCCCGGCACCGGCACGGAGACCCCGGAGCGGCGGAAGCCGGCCCGCAGGTACATCGCCTCGGCACGGGCGTTGTCCTCGTGGACGAACAGCCGGACCCGCTGGACCCGGGGCTCGGTGAGCGCCCAGGAGCAGTCCTGGGCGGCCCGGATCAACTCGTGTGCCAGGCCGGTGCCGCGCGCCTCGGGGCGGACGTAGACCCCGACGACGTGGGTCTGCGGGACGCTGACGACGTCGCCGCCGAGGGCGCCGTCCCCGCCGGGCCGCTCGACCAGGACGGTCATGCTGCCGAGCCAGCGGCCGTCCGCGGCCTCGGCGACGAGCTGGTGCACCGCGTCGCCCTCGGCGGCTCCGGCGGTGCGCTCCTGCCAGAACTCGTCCGGCTTGGCGGCGGCGTTCTCGTAGGTGTCCAGGAAGGCGATGCCCGCGACCGGGTCCTGCAGCGCGGCGAGGCGGAGCTCCTTGACCCGCTCCCACTCCTCGGCCCGTACCCGTCTGATCACTGTGCTCATCGCATGATCGTCAGCGGTGCGGCGCCTCCGCGCAACCCCCTTTCCACCTCCGTCCCGAGGAGCGCCCGGCTACCGTCGACCGGTCGTCCACCGGCCGCCGCTCCCTCCGCACCGCAGACCGCGGCCGGCGGCGGGATGACCGGGACGAGGATCACCCTGCTGGTGGCGTTCACCGAGCCGACCATGCCGGTGAGCACGATCTGGTACTTCATCGGGTTGTTGCGCGCGTTCCACAGCTGGGTGGCGTTGAACCAGGCGACCTCGCGGGCGGTGGACATGCTGAACGCGCTGACCGCGTGCTTGAGCTGCTCGGCGGGCGCGGTGGCGACCTTGACGAGCTGCAACTCGAACTCGGCCCGGATCTCGGCCTCCACGCTCGCGAGCAGGTCGTTGACCTTCTCGAAGTCCTCGTGCACCGGCGGGTTCTCAGGCGCGGTGCCGCGCTCCTGGCAGGTCTCGACGACGGCGAGGGCGAGGTCGTGGTTGATGTGGGCGTTCATCCCGGCCAGCGCGAACTGGATCGGCCAGATGACCCGGTTGCCGCGCACGTCGAACAGCGGCTGCCAGGAACCCTCGACCTGGCGTCCGGCCTTGGCGGCCTCGACGTTCTGGAGGTAGTGCCCGGCGAAGATGACGTCCATCCGCTCCAGGAAGGCGCCGTCCTTGAAGGTGCCCTCGGTGACGTGCTGCTTCACCAGCTTGGTGACTTTCAGGTACACCCGGTTGAAGCAGGCGACGCCGTCGTGCGGGTCGAGTTCGCGGTCGATCTGCTCCATGCGGGAGATCACTTCGTCGATGGTGGCCGGGAGTTGGGTGGTCATGGCGAGCCTTCCGTGCGACGGGTCGGTGCGGATGCCGAGCAGCTCCGAACGCCGAATGGTCACGGAGCGTGGCAGTGCAGCACGAAAGGTAGTGCACGGACGAAGGGAATCCCCGGAAGCCGCACCCACCTCGCCCCACGTCACACGACAGCAGGCAGCAGGCAGCGGGCGGCAGGCAACGACCCGGTCAGCCGGCCGTGCGCTCGGCGAGGGTGTGGGCGACGAGCGCGTTGGCGTGGCCGTGGCCGAGGCCGTGCTCACCCTTGAGCCAGGCGACGAGCTCCATGTGCTTGGTGAGCGGCGAGCTGCGGATCAGGCCCTGCCACTCCTCGACCGGGCGGCCGTACTTCTTCTCGATCGCGGGGAAGTAGCTGGCGGGGCCTTTGACGGGGGTGGTCATCGCGTGGGTGTCCTGTTCTCTACTCGGGTTGAACGTAGCTGTTCTGAGGTGACGTCACTGCTCCGACGCTAGCGGTCGGCACCGACAAGGGCGCCGGCCCGCAGGATCGCCGCAGTGAGGGCGAGGAGGCCGAGGCCTGCGCCGAGGGTGAAGGCGATGACGGTGGCGCCGGAGCCCGCGAAACCGGCCAGGACGCCGACCGGGACGATGCGGAGGGCGAGGGCCCAGCCGCGCTCGCCGCGCGCGGCGAAGTGCCGGGCCAGGGCGAGGAAGGCGAGGCAGAGCGCCAGGTAGCCGAGGGTGCCGCTGAGCAGGTGGACGGTGCCGTGGCCGCTCAGCCCACCGGGGCCGTCCGGCCTTCCGGCCGGGAAGCCCGCGCCGGGGTCGGCCTTGAAGACCCCGGCGAGGAGGAAGGAGGCCCCGAAGGCGGCGATCAGCCTCGGGGCCCAAGTACCGCCGGGGGTACCGCCGATGGTGCGGTGGAGGCCGACGGCGCCGGCGGCCAGGAGCAGGCCGGTGAGCAGGAAGCTCGCGACCTGGATCCAGCCGAGGTCGCCGAGGCCGAGCTGGCTGATGGCGTTGCGGGAGAAGTCGAAGCCCTGGCGGGTGAGGCCCTGGGCCACTCCGAGGCCGAGGAACAACGGGCCGGCCAGGGCGCCGCCGACCAGCAGGGCGCGTCGGCCGGTGAACGTGGTGGCAGAGGTGGAAGCGGTGTCGATCGCCTGCTGAGCCATGGAAGTCCCCCCAAGGACGTGAGGCCGCCAGAACTGGACTGTCCAGTACTGCGGAACTGGACGGTACGGTACCGGGAGAGGAACTGGACTGTCCAGTACTGTTCCGTCCAGAACGAGAAGCCGAGAAGGGGAGGGAGACGAGATTGGAAGCGAACGAGCCCGGCAACCGGTCGGCCCGCAAACACCAGGCGATCATGGAAGCCGCGACCACGGTCTTCATGGCCAAGGGCTACGCGGGCACGAGCATGGACGACATCGCCAAGCTCGCGGCCGTGTCGAAGCAGACGGTGTACAAGCACTTCGCCGACAAGGAGAAGCTGTTCGCCGAGATCGTGCTCGCCACGACCGACCGGATCGAGGCCATGATCGACCTGGTGTCCGACATCCCGGCCGACCCGGCCGCCCTGGAGGAGAACCTGGGCACCCTCGCCCGGCAGTTCCTCACCACCCTGACCCGGCCGCAGGTGCTCCAGCTGCGCCGGCTGATCATCGCCAACGCCGACAACTTCCCGGAGCTGGGCGCCACCTGGTACGAGCAGGGCTTCGAGCGGGTGCTCGCCACCCTCGCCGACACCTTCCGACGACTCGCCGACCAAGGCGTGCTCACGGTGGACGATGCGCTGCTCGCGGCGAACCACTTCTCGGGGCTGCTGCTCTGGATCCCGGTGAACAAGGCGATGTTCCATGGCAGCCCGCAGCACACGGACGCCGAGCTCGAGCGCTACGCCGAAGCCGGCGTCCGGGCGTTCCTCGCCGCCTACCGCTGAACCGCGCCGGACCGGGCTGAACCGCGCCGAACCGGGCTGAACCGCGCTGAGCCGCGCCGGACCGCGCCGGACCGGGCGCGCGAGTGATCCAGTTCACAGGGAGGGGGTGCATAGCGGACCGGGGGCCAGTGCCTTTCCACAGGTACAGGCGTTCGGAGATCGGAAAGGCGGTGCTGGATGAGGCATGCGCGAGCGGATGGTTTCGATGAGTTCGTCGCGGCCCGCTGGTCCGCGCTGTTCCACCTCGCGCGCCTGCTCACCGGCGGAGACCGGCACCGGGCCGAGGACCTGCTCCAGGAGGGGCTGCTCAAGTTGTGGTCCGCCTGGCCGAAGGTCGCCGCCCAGGCCCCCGAGGCGTACCTGCACCAGGTCCTGGTGCGCGCGGCGGCCCGCTCGGCCCGTCGGCGCTGGTGGGGCGAACGCCCCACCGAGGAGCTGCCCGAGACGGCCGGCAGCCAGGACCTGGCCGCCATCGTGGAGGAACGCACCCGGCTGGAGGCCGCGTTGGCCCTCCTGTCGGCCCGCCAGCGGGCCGCGGTCGTCCTGCGCTACTACCAGGACCTGCCCGAGGGGCAGGTCGCCGAGGTGATGGGCTGCCCGGTGGGCACCGCCCGCTCCCTGGCATCGCGCGGGGTGGCGAAACTGCGGGAGGCTCTGACCGAGGTCGGCGAGCCGGTGAGGTGACGGAGGAACCCATGGATGATTTCGAACAGGAGCTGGCACGCATGATGCGCGACACCCAGGAGAACACCCCCTTCGAGACCCGGCACCGCGAGCGCCTCCAGGCCGGCGTGCGGTCCCGCCGCCGCACCCGGGGGGCCCTCATGGCCGGTGGCTCCCTGCTGCTGATCGCGGGGGTCGGCGTGGGACTGCCCGCCGCCTTCGCCCAGGACCACGCCACCACGGCCCCGTCGTCCACCCCGACCGCCACCCCCACGCCCGCCCCGACGGGGACGCCGACGTCCACCCCGACGGCGACCCCCACGCCGCTCGGCAAGCCCGGGACTTCGACGGGAACCCCGACCGGGACCCCGGTCGCTCCGGGCGGCTCCTCGATTCCGACGGGGACACCCACGGCGCCGGGCGGCTCCCCCGTGACCCCGACGGCCACCCCGACCTACCTCCAGGGCCACTAGGGAAAGGTCGGCCCGGAACCACGGGTGCCCCGCCCTCCGCGGTGGAGGGCGGGACACCCGTAGCCCAGGCCCTAGAAGTTCGGCTTGAGGAAGCTGCCGAAGGTGTAGGAACCGACGTTCAGCCAGCGCGTCGCGTCCAGCACGGCGGGGGCCGCGGAGCTGTTCTTGAGCTGGATCTTCGAGTCCAGGAAGTAGTAGTCCATGCCCTGGGTCAGGCAGTCGGTCCAGACGTAGGTGCCGGCGGCGAGCTTGACGGTACTGCTCACCATCGGGGCCATGTCGACGAAGCCCCAACCGTAGGAGCCGGCCGCCAGGTTGAGGGTCCGGGACGTACAGATCGAACCCAGGTTGCCGGTGTCGTTGATGACCACGGTCTTCGTGTCGTACAGCGTGGCGCCGGTCGCGGAAGCGGACGTCGCGGTGCCGAGAACGCCCGCGGCGGCCACGGCCACGGCCGCGACGGCAATCTTCTTGGTGAACATGAGAAGTCTCCCCGTGTCGATGAAGGTGCTTTCGAACTCGCGTTGATCGCACTGGAGTTCGCGCGGTCGCAGACTCTTTCAACGGCATGATGGGACGTCAAGTCCCTTGTGCAGCAGGGGCGTCGATGCGCCACTTCGGTCGCAGGAGTGTTTACGGATCTTGCGCACGAGGGCGGAACGGGTGGGGGTGTGCGTAGGAAGTCGACCGGGCCGACTTCCTACGTACGGGCCGGAATCGGCTACTGAGAGCGGGCGCCACCGGACGGGGGTCGGACGTCGGTCGGTTTGCGCCAAAAGCGGGTGGAGCGGGTTTCGCAGAGCGCGCCGACGAGGGCGGCCAGGAGGTTGATGATCAGGAGCCCGAGCATCGGTGGGGGCCGCCGTCACGGCTGCGCTTGTACTCGCGGAGGAGCGCGAGGAGGTTGATCAGGGTGCTCGCCGGAACGTTGCCGAAGTTCACGAGCCGGCGACCGGCCAGGTTGCTCTCGCCCGGGCGGACGGAGGGCCAGAGGAGGCCGAACTCGCGTCCCTCCGTGCGGAGTTCGACGAGGAGTTCGGTGAGCTGGCGGCCGGTGAGGTGGAGCAGGGCCGGGTCGGCGGGGTGGATCGGGTGGTGGGCGCTCACGCGACACCGTCCAACTCGAACCAGGTGGTCTTGCCCAGCTTCCGGGGGTCGACACCCCAGCGGTGGGTGAGGCCCTCGACGATCCGGAGGCCCCGGCCGGACTCGGAGCAGGGGTCGAAGGGGCGCTGCTCGGGGAGGGCGGAGGAGCGGTCGGAGACCCCGACCCGGAGGGTGTTTCCGCGGAGGAGGATGACGACCGCCGGGGCGGGGGTGTTCGCGTGGCGCCAGGAGTTGACGATCAGTTCGACCATGGCGACCTGGGCGTCGGAGATGAGGTCCGGGGGCCAGTCCAGGCCGGTCAGGGCCTCGTGGAGGGCGTCGCGGGAGACCGCGAGGGAGGGGAAGGGGGAGTTGAGGAGGTTGCGCACAGGGATCTCCCAGAGGGGAACGGGTGAGATCGACGGATGCGTCGCCGTGAACGAGCCCACTGGACATGGGTGTTCTTCGGAGCCCGAGCGGCGTTACTGACGATCCGTTCGGTGATCGGTGCATCACAGACTGTAGGGCATCAGACGGTACATGTGCGACCACTTCCAGTACATGTACCCCTAAATGCGGCTGGACTCGCTGTAGCGCCCCGGTAGATGCTTGAGCACATGCCACCTATCCCCAGTGCACGCAAACAGCGGGTTGGCATCGAGCTGAGGAAGATGCGCGATGCCGCCGGTTCGACCACCACAGAGGCGGCCAAGGTCTTCGGCGTGGACCGCACGAAGATCACGCTCATCGAGCAGGGGGCCTACTCGATCACTCCCGAACGAGTGGTCGCCCTTGCGCACAAGTACGGAGAGCTCGACACCGAGTACATCGAGGCCCTCGCCACCATGGCCGGCGACAAGGGCAAGGGTTGGTGGGAGGAGTATCGCGGATCCGTTCCGCAAGGCTTTCTCGACATCTGCGAATTTGAGTACCACGCGAAGGGCATGTACTCGTACCAAATCTGCCACCCGCCGGGCCCGATGCAAACGGAGCGATACAGCCGTGCGATCTTCCAGGACGCACAAGTCCGCCTGACACCACGCATCGTCGAGACGCGGGTCGAGCAACGAATGCTGCGATCCGAGATGTTGATGGCGAAAGGCACGCATCCCTACACGGCGATCGTCCATGAGGCCGCGCTGCGCATGCAGTTCGGCGGCCGCGATGTGGCGCGGGAACAGCTGGACTGGATGTTGGAGTTGTCCCAGCTACCGCACATCACGCTACGAGTGGTCGGCTTTGCTGCCGGAGGCTTCAAGGGGCCCGGTCAAGCCATCTACTACGCGAACGGGGCCGTACCTCGGCTCGACACCGTCAGCTACGACTCGATGGAGGGTCCGGTCTTCCTCCACATGCCCGACCATCTGGAGGAATACCGCTCGATGGTTGAGCAGATGGCTGACAGGTCGCTTTCGGTCGAGGGCTCTCGCGATCTGATCGCGAAGATCAAGAAGGAGATATAACCGATGGAGAAGCACTCCTGGATCCGCCCCAGTGCATGCGCCAATGCGGGCAACTGCCCAGAGGTGGCCGTCACCCCCGACGCCGTCTACGTCCGCAGCAGCCTGCTCCCCGACGCCATAGCCCAGCTCACCCCAGCCGAGTGGCGCGACCTCGTCGCCGCCATCCGCAACGGAGAGTTCGACGCCTGACCCCCGACCCGACCGGCCGGCCCCGCCGACCAACTCCCGGACCACTCAACTCGATCCGTCCGTCTCCCGCGATGCGATCTCCAGCATCATGAACAGCCTGTGGGGCCCCGGTGGAAGAACTCGTTTGGCAGAAGCCCAGCGCATGCGGCGATGGCAACAACTGCCCGGAGGTGGCCGTCGCCTCCGACGCCGTCTACGTCCGCAGCAGTCTGCTCCCCGACGCCATCGCGCAACTCACTCCCACCGAGTGGCGCGACCTCGTCGCCGCCATCCGCAACGGGGAATTCGACACCTGATTCCGCGCAAAGGAGACACAGCCCATGGAGAACCGCCCCTGGACTCGCCCCGGTGGTTGCCCCGACGGCTCAAGCTGCCCGGAGGTGGCCGTCACCCCCGACGCCGTCTACGTCCGCAGCAGCCTCCTGCCGGACGCCGTCGCGCAACTCACCCCGACCGAGTGGCGCGACCTCGTCGCCGCCATCCGCGACGGGGAGTTCGACGCCTGATCCCGCACAGAGGAGACACAGCCCATGGAGAACCGCTCCTGGATTCGGCCCGCCGCATGCTCCAACGCGAGCAACTGCCCAGAGGTGACCGTCACTCCCGACGCCGTCTACGTCCGCAGCAGCCTGCTCCCCGACGCCATCGCCCAGCTCACCCCCGCTGAGTGGCGCGACCTCGTCGCCGCCATCCGCGACGGGGAGTTCGACGTCTGACCCCCGACCCGACCGGCCGGCCAGCCCCGTTTTGGATCATGCACTCTGAGCTGCTAACGTTCTTCTCGTCGCAAGGAACACAGTTCCTCGCCAGGCGTCAGTGGTACTACCAGAGTACGTCCTACTTTCAGTAGGAAGAGTCCGTGCAATCCGGGCCTGGCGCTCCACAGTCGGACGGCCCGGCACCTCTCACAGGTGCCGGGCCGTCCGCGTTCCCGGGCAACGACTGCCGCCCACTCCTCGATTCGGACCATGGGCGTTGAGCTGCTAATGTTCATCTCGTCGCGAGGGACATGAAACCTCGTCAGGCGTCAGTGGTACTACCAGAGTACGTCCTACTTTCAGTAGGAAGAGTCCGTGCAATCCGGGCCTGGCGCTCCACGGTCGAACGGCCCGGCACCTCTCACAGGTGCCGGGCCGTTCGCATTTCCGTCGGCGACTCAGGCCGCGCTGATGTCCCACAGCTGACGCGGGTTGCCGTCGTAGAACCCCTGGAACACGGGGTTGCCGGTCGGGGTGGACTCGATGACCTTCTGCGGGTCCTGCTGCAGGGCGATCACGTGCTTGTCACCCACCATGGGAAGCACCCACCACTGGGTCGGAATGTACTTGTTGCACGTCACCACGGCGATCGGGTCGCCGAGGTTCTCAGGCGCCTGGAGGCACTGGCCGACCCGCGCCTTGCTCTCGATCTGGAGACCACCCTGGCTGCCGAAGCGCAGGATCCAGGCCTGGTAGTCCGTGCCGTTGGGCGCCCATGAGAGGGCGACGTTGCCCCCGACGGCGTTGGCGTCCAGCGCGCCGCCCGTGTCCTCGTTGAAGAAGCGGACGTTCTCCGAGCCCTGACGGGCGGAGCTGGCCGAGGCGGGCGCGGCGACGGCCAGCGCCCCCATAGCGACCAGGGCGGCGGCAGCAACGGCGGTGGCCTTCTTGACGGTGAACAAGGAACTCTCCCTCTGCGGTGTATCCACGGAATCCCACGACCGGATGCCCGGTCACGACGGCGAGGCAATCAGCCGCCCCGAGGGCCCGCAAGGGCGGTTGATCCAAGTGGAGTCCGCATGCGCATCGAATTGCCCCGGACCGCCGCAGGCACACGGACCCGTTCGAGTCACCGGAGCTCACCCACGGCCGACCGGCCCGCGATCACCTGGGCACTTACTGCACGTTCCTCCGGTTTCTCATCATCCGGACGATCCACCCTCGACCGCCCGCCGCCCGTCGAGCAGACTGCTTGTCATGGACTTACACCGATTCGTGTTCCTCGACCCGGACGGCACAGCAGGCCGCTGGCTGTACGTGGTCGTCGCCGCCCCCACCGGAGTCCACTACCAGCAGCAGTACGGCGGCACCTCCTGCCATCAAGGCGAACTACAGGGCTTCCTGGTCCCGGTGACCGGCCCCGACGGCCTCACCGCACTCCGAACACTCTTCGAGCGGGACTTCCGCGGTGCCGGAACCCAGCACCGCCCCTGGTCCGGCAGCGAACTCGACCGGCTCCGGGACGCCCTGCGCGGCATCACCTACTGGGCCTGCGACGGGGACGCCGAGGAACCGCACGAACTGCGGCTCGACGAGGACCGGTTGACCGAGACCGACGAAGCCTGGGTGCCCGTGCTCACCCCGGACGGCCCCGGCGTCCTGGTCTGGCCCAACTCGGACTGAGGACGGGCCGGACCTGGGCCCGCCGGACTAGGACCGGCGCCCGATGGCACCCGCCCCCGGGATCCCTAGGCTCGCTGCTGCCCCCGTCCCTTCCCCCCGCCCGCCCAGGAGCCAGAACCGTGCCGGCCGACGCCACCGCCCACGTCCGCATCGCCCGCCCCTCCCGCGACCTCGCCGCCGCCGAGCACTTCTGGGCCGCCGGCCTCGGCCTGGACGTCCTGTACCGGCACACCACCGACGGCACCCCCGGCGAGCACTCGCTCCTCATGGTCGGCTGGCCCGGCGCCGCCTGGCACCTGGAACTCGTCCACGACCCCGCGGCCCCCGTCGAACCGCGGCCGACCGCCGACGACCTGCTGGTCGTCTACCTCGGCCGGCCGGTCGACGAGGAACTGATCGAGCGGCTCGAACAGCACGGCGGCAAGCGCGTCCCCGCGCACAACCCGTACTGGGACGCCTGGGGCGTCACCGTCCAGGACCCGGACGGCTACCTCCTGGTGCTCTCCACCCGCTCCTGGTCCAACGCGTAGCCACCGCACCGGCCCCGAAGTCGGGTCCTGACAGGCCGCCTCCGGGCTCGGCGCCCGACCGGGATTCGGGAGTGTCGTACCGGAGCGGCACAATCGGCGCATGCCCGAAACCTTCACCGACCTGGGAACTTTCACCGACCTGGGAACCGTCACCGCACCGTCCGGCCTGCTGGTGCTCGGCATGGCCGGCTGGATCGACTTCTGGCCGGAGACCGGCGCGCCCCTCGGCGAACGTGCCCGCGCGGCGACCGCCACCGCGAGCGGCGCCCACCTCCGGGACGGGGACTGCGAGGCCTTCGCCGTCCGGGCCGCCGCCGACCGGCCGCTGCGGGTCCGGGCCACCACCTCGCCGTCACCGTTCGACGAGGAACCGAGCATCGCCACCCTGGAGATCGAACTCGGCCTCCCCTGGCCCGCCGACGCCGACCCGGCCGTCCCGATCCCGCTCGGCGACCTGCCCGTCGACCGCTGCGGCACGGTGATCGGCGACGCCACCGCCCTGGAGGCGTGGACCGGACTGCACGGCGAATCCGTCGACGGCCTCGCCGACGTCACCTACTGGGGCCGCCACGAGGACGACGCCCACGCCCACTTCGGCGGTGAACGGATCTTCTGGCACGGCGTCGACGGCCCGCACGGCTGGCTCGACCTCCCGCTCGCCGAGGCCGCCGCCCGCACCGACGAACTCACCGCCTGGCGCGGCGGCCTCCCCGGCACCGGCGTCGCCGTCGGTCTCGACCCGCACACCGACCACTACCTGGCCGAGCGGGCCGGCTGGGACCACCCGCTGCGCGTCGGTGCGGTCGAGGTCGGCGGCTGCGCCGTACTCGGCATCGGCTGGGACCAGGGCGACCACGCGGTCCGGCACCACGGCGAACGCGGCTGGGGCCAGGTCTACCCGGTCACCCTCGAAGCCGCCCCGGACGGCGGCACGGTGCTGCGCTGGTCCATCCCGCCCTACGAGGAAGAAGACTGACGAGCGGCGGCCGTCAGGCGTCCTCGTCGCTGCCGAGCACGGCCGGCCCGAGGTCGGCCGGCAGGTGGGCGACGGCCAGGGCGACGGCCTCCGCCGCCGTCCCGGCCTCGGCGACCACGCCGCCGTGCGGGAACCGCCGTACCCGGTACGAGCGGCCGTCGTCCGCGGGAACGATCGCGATCACCGGTTCGGACGGGAAGCCGGTCCGGCCCGCGAGGAGCAGCCTCCCGTGGCTGACGGCCGGGGACAACTGCCGGAGCCTCGGCTCCGCACCGGCCGCTGCGACCAGCAGGCCGAACTCCGTGGACTCCGCTTCCCCCAGGGCCCGTTCCCTGACCCAGCGCCACTGCAGCCCGACCACGGCGGCAGCCCCGTGCTCATGGGCCTCGGCGAGCTCCGAGGAGGAGAGGAACGGGAACCGCCCGCGCAGCTCCGCGAGGCTCCGGCCGCTCCCCCAGGCCACGGCGGCCCGGACGACGTCCCGGAGTTCGGCCGTCCACCCCGTGATCAGCTCGGCGCCCAGGCTCCGGCCGGAGACGCCGAAGCTACGCCCCGCGGCGGACAGGTGGACCTGCAGCGGCCGGCGCACGGGCCCCGAGGGCACCGCGCCCGCCGGGGGCGCGATGCCCGCCGAGGCCGCGTCGCCCCAGGTCCCCGGCACCAGGGTGATGTCCACGGCCAGTTCGGCGGCGGCCGATTCCAGTGCGGCGGCGAGGCTCCCGGCTGCGGCCACGTCCGGGTAGAGATCAGGATTCACCCACCCAGTCTGACGATACGAGTTCCCTGGAGCCAGAAAACGTCCTGATCCGATCACTTCCGAACGAACCGTACGGAATCGGGTTTTCCGCTCTCGGACGCCGGGGTAGTGCGGAGACGTTCGCACTCCGACGATCCCCCGGGACCGGAACGGAGGCGAATCCTCGGAGTTCTCGGAATTCTCCCGGAAGGAATCCACATGAACAGGCTCGTCCGCAACGCCCTCGTCACCGTCGTCGCCGCCGGCGCTCTCACCGCCGCCGTCGCACCCGTCGCCATGGCCGCCGACCAGACCCGGACGGCCGGCACCGCCCAGGCCCGGCTCGCCAACCCGAAGACGGTCAAGGCCGCCGCCTACAACCAGGCCCGCAGCACCCTCGCCCAGGCGGGCAGCCAGACGGCCGCCAAGTCCCACCCGGCCCACGGCACCAAGGACGTCCCGGTCTCCTACGGCACCAGCCTGCTCGCCGCCGCCCGCGACGAGTTCCGCGCCGCCGACAAGAACCTCCCGGCCGGCCAGAAGAAGTCCGACATGTCGATCCCGCACTACAACGCCATCCACAGCGCGGCCGACACCATGGGCATCACCGTCTGGTGACGGACCCGGCCAGACCCCCGGCCAGACCCCCGGCAACTCCTCGGCACGGGCCCGGCTCTCCTACGGACGACGGAGACCCGGGCCCGCGCCGAGGAACGCCCGGCGCAGCGGCGCAGCGGTGACGAACACGAACAGCCCGAACAGCGTCATCGCCGGCAGCCCGACCACGCCCTGGAGGTAGGCGAGCGGACGGCGCAGGACGTCGTCCCAGTTCGCCCACCAGTTGGCCGTCAGGTCGGCCGCCATGACCCCCGCCCCGAGCCACACCCCCGCCGACCGCGCCCGGGCCACCAGCACGGCGGCCAAGGGGTCGAGCACCAGCAGCGCGTGGAACAGCACCTGGCTCGGCACCGGCCACCACGCGTAGGCGTGCAGCCCCCCGCTCCCGACCTGGTACGCGTGCACCGCCGCCCCCTCGGCGAACCCCGCCACCCACACCGCCGCCACCCACCACACCCAGCGCGGCCGTACTCCCCGTCCCCCACGGATCCCCTGCGTCACCACGCCAGCCTAGGCGGGCGGTTGATCGGCCTCGGGTTCAGGATCCGGCTCCGACCGGCCCCGGCTTGGGGAGCACCCGGGGCTCGCCCAGGCTGCCGTCGGGCAGGACCTCGAAGACGGTGAGGGAGGTGCGGCCGGTGACCGTGATCCGGTCCGGCCCGGACCAGTCGACGCGGATGAACTCGCCGTCCCGGGTGTCCCAGGTACCGATGCTCCAGTGGCGGGTGGACCAGCCCGTGCCGGCCTCCAACTCCACCTGGTAGACCGGGTCGATGGAGAAGCCGGAGACGTTGGTGACGCTCAGGATCCGGTCCGGGCGGCTCGGGCTGACGAAACGGTCCTCCCGGCCTCCGTCACCACTGAACACGTAGGACAGGAACAGCACCGGCACCCCGGCGACGACGAGCGGGGCCAGCAGGGCAGCGCAGCCGATCTGCGAGAACCAGGTGCGGAACTCCAGCTCGACCACCAGCGAGACCACGATCAGCACCACCGCCGACCCGATCAGCAGGACCGGCCGGTTGAGCCAGTGCTCGACCACCACCAACCCGCCCGAACGGGAGGCGTGCCAGCCCGGCAGGTACACCAGCAACGCCGCGAGTGCCAGAGCTCTGAGCACCCACGCGACCTGCTTGCGGCGCCTCGCCGTCATCCGTCCCCCCGGGCGGTCTTTTGCCGAGCTTTGCGCGGACTTTACTACAAGGGGCCGTTGTTGATCAGGGGTCGCCGTCAGCAGGGCGCCGCCGGCAGGTCACCGCTGGCAGGTCACCGTCAGCGGGGCGTCGCCGCCGGGCGGCCCGGGTCGCCGTCGGGGCCGAGGGTGAAGACCAGGACCTCGCGGGCCGTGGTCACCGTGATCCGGTCGGCGGTGGAGCACTCGACGGCCCGGAGGCGGTCGCGCCCGCCGTCCCAGCTGCCGATGGTCCAGTGGCGGGCGGACCAGCCGGTGCCGGTGAGCAGCTCGGCCCGGTAGGAGGTCGAGTCGATCGAGGAGGAGTCGCCGGTGACGGTCAACACCCGTTCCGGGTGGTCGGGGTGGACCTTGCGCTCGACGGACCGCGCACCGCCGTCGAGCAGCCGGGAGCTCACCGCGCCGACCGCCGACGCGGCGACGAGCGGTGCCAGGACGACCGCGACGGCGATCTGGACGAACCCGGCGCGGGCCCCGCTGCCGGAGCCGGTACGGGCCCCGATGCCGAGCACCGCGGAGACCACGAGCAGCACCACGGCCGCACCGAGCAGCAGCACCGGACGGTCGAGCAGGCGCTCGACCTCCACCAGGCCCCCCGAGCGGGAGGCGTACCGGCCCGCCGCGTAGGCCAGGAGCGCGGCCAGGGCGCCGGCCCGGAGCCCCCGGACGGCCCACCTGCGACGTACGGTCATCTCCCGCCCCCCTGCGCCGGTTTGCCGAACTTTGGCGCGGACTTTACTACAGGGGCCCGGCGGTGGAGCGGGGCCCGGAACGCCACGGCGGCCCGGGTGGCGGGTGTCCCCGCCTCCCGGACCGTCCGACGGCTACCGGCCGTACCCCCGTCACCGCCGGTAGAAGACGCTCCGCGACCAGAAGTAGCCGAGCAGCGTCAGCCCGGTGCACCAGGCGAGGGCGATCCAGCCGCTGTTGCCGATGCCGGTGCCCATCAGCAGACCGCGCAGGGTCTCGATGATCGGCGTGAAGGGCTGGTACTCGGCGAACCACCGCAGCACGGTCGGCATCGAGTCCGGCGGCACGATCGCGCTGCCGATGAAGGGCAGGAAGGTCAGCGGCAGCGGCGTGTTGCTCGCGCTCTCCGGCGTCTTGGAGACCAGCCCGATCCCCGCCGATATCCAGGTCAGCGTCAGGGTCACGAACAGCAGCAGGCCCGCGGCCGCCAGCCACTCCAGCGGCCCCGCGCTCGACCGGAACCCCATGGCGAAGGCCGCGCCGGTCACCACCACGAGCGCGACCACCGTCTGGATCACGCTCCCGACCACGTGCCCGGTCAGGAACGCCGAGCGCGAGATCGCCATCGTCCGGAACCGGTTGACGATCCCCTCGGTCATGTCGACGCAGACGCCGACCGCCGTGGCGACCGCCCCCGACGTCGCCGTCATCAGGACGATCCCCGGCGTCACGTAGTCGATGTAGCTCCCGCCCCCGATGCCGGCCCCCAACGCGCCCCCGAAGGCGTAGTTGAAGAGCAGCAGCATCATCACCGGCATCACCACGACGGAGAAGGTCATCGCCGGGTACCGCTGCGCGCGCTTGAGGTTGCGCCTCAGCATGGTCAGCGAGTCGCTGACCACGTACGTCGCCGTGCTCATCGTGCACCCTCTCCGGTGAGTTGCAGGAAGACGTCGTCCAGGTCGGCCGTCTCCACGACCAGCGACTCGGCCGGCACGGAGGCGTTGTCGAGCGCGTCCAGCACCGCCCGCACGGTGAGCACGGAGTTGTCCCCCGGGATGTCCAGCCGCAGGGCCTCCGCGTCGGCGGTGGCGTAGTCGAACAGCGCCGCGGCGGCGGCGAGTCGGTCGGCGTCCGAGAACTGGAGCCGGATCCGCCCGCCGGGGACGATCCGCTTCAACTCCTCGGCCGTGCCCTCGGCGACGATCCGGCCGTCGTCCAGGACGGCGATCCGGTCGGCGAGTTGGTCGGCCTCGTCCAGGTACTGGGTGGTGAGGAAGATCGTCACCCCGTGGTCGGCGACCAGGCCCCGGATGATCTCCCACATGGTGCGCCGACTGCGCGGGTCCAGCCCGGTGGTGGGCTCGTCCAGGAAGATCACCTCGGGGTCGCCGACCAGGGTCATCGCCAGGTCGAGCTTGCGCCGCATGCCGCCGGAGAAGGTGGCGACCGGCCGGCGCGCGGCTTCGTCGAGCTCGAAGCGCCGCAGCAGTCCCTCGGCCCGCCTCCGCCCCTCCCGACGGCGGAGGTGGTTGAGGTCGGCCATCAGCATCAGGTTCTCCTCGGCGGTGAGGAGGTTGTCCACCGCCGAGAACTGGCCGGTGACCCCGATCGCCTTCCGCACCCCGTCGGCCTGGCGGGCCACGTCGTGCCCGGCCACCCGGACCGTGCCGCCGTCGGCGGGGATCAGGGTGGAGAGGATCTCCACCGTGGTGGTCTTGCCCGCGCCGTTCGGCCCGAGCAGGGCGAAGACGCTGCCCGCCGGGATGGACAGGTCGACGCCCCTGAGCACCGCCTTGTCCCCGTAGTTCTTGGTCAGCCCGGTCACCGAGATCGCCGCGGTGCTCGCGACCGGGGCCGTCGCCGCGTTCGCCGTCGTCGCCGCCATCAGGCCCTCCGGATGAGGATGCTGCCGATCTGGGTGGTGCCGCGGACCTCGACCGTCTCCCGGGCCTCGCCCGGACCGGTGGCCGTGTCGAGGGCGTTGCGGACGGCACCGAACTTGCTGTGCACGTCGAGCCAGGCCGCCGTGCCCTCCGCGATGCCGACCTCGATGTCCCCGACGCCGACCTGGAGGCCGACCTTGCCCCGGACGACCTGGCCGACCCGGATGTGGCCGTTCGCGGTCTTGGCCTCGACGTCCCCCTCGGCGAGGCCGATGTGGATCCGGCCGTTGGAGGCGTTCGCCGCCAGCTCGCCGCGCACCTCGTCGATCTCGGTGTCGCCGTGGCTGTTCTTGACCGTCAGCCGGCCCCCGACGGAGCCGACCTCGATCCGGCCCGAGCCCGTCACCTCGGCGTCCCCGGTGACGGTGCCGACCCGGATGTCGCCGATGTCGGTCTTGAGCCGCGCGCCGGCGGCCCGGTCGAGCTGGATCCGGCCCATGGAGGTCTTGATCCGGCAGTCGCCGAGCGGGCCCTCGGTGACGAAGTCCGCCATCGGGGAGTCGGCGTGCACCTCGGAGCCGGCGGGCAGCTCGACGGTGAGGTCGATCGAGCCCTTCTTGCTGGAGAACACGGTGCGCTGCTTGGGGCCCTTGACGGTGAGCCGGCCGCCGGAGAAGTCGACCTGGGTCAGCTCGGCGGCCTTGACGTCCGCGTCCCTGGCGGCGCTGGTGGGCCGGACCTCGACGACGGTGTCGGTGCGCTTGCTGGCCCGGATCCACACCGAGCCGATCTCGAACTCAAGGGAGACGGAGATCTGTCCGTCGGTCTCGTACGTGGGCATGGCTGTGCCGTCCTCTTGACTCGTGTGAGTGTTCCCGCTGGTCGGAGCGGGGGTGACGTTGCAGGGGCGGTGGGTCTGGCGGGGCCGGCAGGACCGGCGGTGCTGCGGGGGCGCTAGTGGACCCAGCCGGTGAAGCCCTGGCCTCCGACGCCGCGGACGGCGCGGGACCCGAGCTCGGCGGCCGGGCGGGCGGCCCGGGCGCCGCCGTCGACCGCTCCGGCGACGGCCCGGACCAGCCAGGCGTTGAGCGAGAGGCCCTCTTGCCCGGCGGCCTCCTCCGCCCTGGCCTTGAGGTGGGCGGGCAGGCGCAGGTTGATCCGGGCGGTGCCGCTGTCGTCCGACTCCGGCATCACGGACGGGGGCACCGGCAGCGCGGGTGGCACTATCGGTGGCACCACGGGCGGCGCCACCGGTGGCACCACGGGCGGCAGCGCGCCCGACGCCGCGGGCGACAGCCCGCTCGGCATCGCGGGCGGCGCGTCGCCGTGGAAGCCGGCGGAACCGGGCGGCGCCGTCACCACGAACTCGGGGTCGAGGCCGCGCAGTCGCACGTCCACCGAGCCCGGGGCGAGGTCACGGGTGACTTCGCCCATGGCGGCGGAGAGGGCGTTGAGCAGGGTGAGCCGCACGGCCGACTCCAGCGGGAGCGTCAGCCGGTCGGCCAGCGCCCGCGCTTCGTCCCCACCGGTGGCGGCGGCCACCGCGAGCTCGTTCCGGAGGTTTTCGACGTACGGCGTGAGGTCCATGGCTAGAGCATGGCACAGCCGTGGTGCCATGTCGAGGCGTTTTTGGCACCACTTTGGCGCCACATCCGGTGCCACCTCCGGCCGCGCCCGGCGCCACCCTCGGCACCATGCCCGTCGCCACCTCCGGCGCCGCACCGGCGGCACCACGCGAACCGCCCCGCCGACGACGTCGACGGGGCGGTTGACCTGCGGGAACGTCAGCGCTGCTGCTGCCAGCCCGCCAGGTAGGAGTCGATCTCGCCGGCCAGCCGCGCCTTGCCCGCCTGCTCCAGGAAGGAGGCCTCGACCGCGTTGCGGGCCAGCGCCGCCACCCCGGTCTCGTCCAGCCCCAGCAGCCGCGCCGCCACCGCGTACTCGGTGTTGAGGTCGGTGCCGAACATCGGCGGGTCGTCGCTGTTGACGGTGACCAGCAGCCCGGCGTCCACCATCCGCTTGATCGGGTGGTCCTCGATCCGCTCCACCGCCCGGGTGGCGATGTTGGAGGTCGGGCAGACCTCCAGCGGGATGCGGTGCTCGCCCAGGTGGTCGACCAGCGCCGGGTCCTTCACCGCCTGGGTGCCGTGCCCGATGCGCTCGGCGCCGAGCTCGCGGAGGGCGTCCCAGACCGTCTCCGGCCCGGTGGTCTCACCGGCGTGCGGGACGGAGCGCAGCCCGGCCGCCCGGGCCCGGTCGAAGTACGGCTTGAACTGGGGCCGCGGCACGCCGATCTCCGGGCCGCCCAGGCCGAAGCTGACCAGGCCCTCGGGGGCCAGGTCGGTGGCCAGCCGGGCGGTGATCTCGGCGGCCTCCAGGCCGGCCTCGCCCGGGATGTCGAAGCACCAGCGCAGCACCACGCCGAGGTCCTTCTCGGCGCGCAGCCGGGCGTCCTCGATCGCCTCCATGAAGGCCACGTCGGGGATGCCGCGCTTGACCGAGGAGTACGGCGTGAGGGTCAGCTCGGCGTAGCGGATGTTCTGCCGGGCCATGTCCTCGGCCACGCCGTAGGTGAGCGCCCGGACGTCCTCGGCGTCGCGGACGAGGTCCACCACGCTCAGGTAGACGTCGATGAAGTGCGCGAAGTCGGTGAAGGTGAAGTACTCGGCGAGCGCCGCCGGGTCCGTCGGCACCTTGGACTGCCCGGCGTAGCGGGAGGCCAGGTCCGCGACGATCCGCGGCGAGGCCGAGCCGACGTGGTGGACGTGCAGTTCCGCCTTGGGCATCCCGGCGATGAACGCCTCGATGCTCCGGTCGCCCGGCCCGGTCCTGCTGGGGTTGGGGCCGATCCGACTTCCGTCCGGCTGGACCACGGTGGTTCCCTCTTCTCTGCTTCTACGCGCGTACCGACTGGTGCTGGCAAGGATAGGCCCGGTCCCGGGGTCACCCGCCGAGGGCCACCGCCACGGTGTGGATCAGCAGCCCGGCCAGGGCGCCCACCACCGTGCCGTTGATCCGGATGAACTGGAGGTCCCGCCCGACGTTGGCCTCGATCTTGCGCGAGGCCTCGTCGGCGTCCCAGCCCGCCACCGTCTCGGAGATCAGCGAGGTGATCTCGGTCCGGTAGGTGTCGACCAGGTACTGGGCGGCGTCCTGCAGCCAACCGTCGACCTTGGCCTGGAGCTTGGCGTCGGTGGCCAGGCGCTCGCCGAAGCGGCGCACGCCGTCGCGGATGCGCCGGCGCAGTTCGCTGTCCTCGTCCTCGGCCGCACCCATCACCAGGGTGCGCACGGCCGCCCAGGTGGAGTTGATCAGGTCCTGCACCTCGGGGCGGGCGAGCAGCTCGCCCTTGGCGCGCTCGACCCGGGCGATGGTCTCCGGGTCGTTCTGCAGCTCGGTGGCGAAGTCGGCGAGGAAGTTGTCGATCGCGCCGCGGGCCGGGTGCTCGGGGTCGTCCCGGATGTCGGTGACGAAGCGCAGCAGCTCCTTGTAGACCCGCTCGCCGACCTGGTGGTCGAGGAACTTCGGGGTCCAGCCCGGGGTCTTCTGGGTGACCTTGCGGACCACGTCCTCGTGGTTGTCGGTCAGCCAGCCGTGCGCCCGGACGGCGACCAGGTCCACCACCCCGTGGTGGCCGCCGTCCGCGACCACCTTGCCCAGCATCCGGCCCATCGGCTCGGCCACCGAGGTCGCGGCGGCCCGCCTGGTCACCGCCTCGGCGACCACCGCCCGCACGTCGTCGTCGCGCAGCACCGCGAGCAGCCCGCGCAGCGCCGCCGAGGCCTCCTTGGTGACCCGCTCGGCGCTCCCCGGTGCGGCCAGCCACTCCCCCAGCCGGCGGCCGACGCCGAGCGCGGCCAGCCGGCCGCGCACCACGTGGCCGGCCAGGAAGTTGTCGCCGACGAAGTCGCCGAGCGAGCGCCCGAAGGCGTCCTTCTTGGTCGGGATGATCGCGGTGTGCGGGATCGGCAGGCCGAAGGGGCGGCGGAACAGCGCCGTCACGGCGAACCAGTCGGCCAGCGCGCCGACCATGCCGGCCTCGGCGGCGGCCGCCACGTACCCGGCCCAGGGGCCGGCACCGGCCGCCTTCGCCCAGGTCGCCAGGGCGAAGACCAGGGTCGCGAAGGCCAGCAGGCCGGTCGCGATGGTCTTCATCCGGCGGACGCCGTGTCTCTTCTGCTCGTCGGCCGCGGTGAACCGGACCCCGGGGCCGGTCCCGCTGAAGGCTTCGTCACTCACCCCGCCAGTCTGCCCGCTGACCGGCGCGGACGGGGGCGTGCCCCGCGATCACACGCCCCCGGAACCGAAGCGCACCCGGACCGGGCCGCCTCCGACCCGCCGCACGCCCCGCCCAGCACGCCCCCGAACCGCTCACGCCCCGCCCCGTACGATCCGCCGCACCCGCACCCCCGGCAGCTTCCCCGGCCCCAGCTCCCGGCACTCCGGGTGGTCCGCCTGCAACACCGCCGCCACCACCGGCGCGTCGGTGCTCATCCCCGTCCCCCGTTCACCGAGTTGGCGAGCCGACGCCACACCGGGTGGCGCCGCAGCCCGCGCCGCAGCTGCTCCGGGACGACGCCGCGCCACAGCTGCTGGGCGAGGTTGAGCGGCGGGACGTCCACCGGCAGCGGCTCCTCGCCCAGCAGGAACAGCCCGTCGGGCAGGCCGAGCCGGGCGTCCCGGAACGCCGGGTACCCCGCGTAGCGCCGCCGGCCGACCGCCACCACCGGCGGGTCGCCGTGCGCGGCCTCGTAGCGGATCTGGTCGCGCAGCGCCCCCGGCCGTACGGCGGCGGCGAGTTCGAGCCGCAGCCGGGCGGTGACCGGCAGCCGGTCGTACACCGCGCGGGCGCCGAAGCACTCGATCATCCGGCCGACCTCGGCGCACACCCGCCGTTGCAGCCCGTCGTCCAGCAACAGGAAGCCGTCCTGGAGCAGCCGGGGCACGTCCCAGGCGAAGCTGCGCACCCGAATGGCATCCAACTCCTCCCCGGGATCCGCGAGTTCGGCGGCCACCTGCTGGAGGGCGGTGATCCCGCGCAGCCGGTCGAGCACCGAGGCCCGCTCGGTGGCGTTGCCCCGGTCCTCGCGCAGCACCAGGACGTAGTGGTCGTAGTCGGCGGGGACGGAGACCCGGACGGCCCGCAGGCAGGCCTCCAGGGTGAACGGCCGGTCCGAGAGGACCACGTCCGAGCCCCAGGCGTCGGCGGCCGCGACCAGCCGCTCCAGCGCCTCCTCGCCGAGCCGGTCGTCGGCGCCGAGGAAGAGCACGTACCGCCCCCGGGCCAGGTCCGCGCCGCGGTCGGTGGGGTCCGCCGGACCACCCGGGTCGGGCTGGTGGACCACCCGGAACACCCCGGGGTGCCGGGCCGCGTACTCGTCCAACAGCACCTCGCCGCCGTCCGTGGAGCCGTCGTCGACGACCACCACCTCCAGCCGCCCCGGCTCCAGGGACTGCCCGACCAGCGAGTCCAGGCACGCGGCGAGGTACGGCACGGTGTCGTGGACCGCGACCACCACGGTCACGTCGGGTACGGTCATCGGGCGGCGGGCCTCCGGGGCAGCGGCGGTTCGCCGGCGCGCTGACCGGCGGCGATGCACGGTCCAACTCGGCCGCCCGCCGGGGAGTCACCTGCCCTCCCCGGACGGGTGACGCGCACCGAACGCCCGCCCGAACCGTCAATCCCCGAACGGCCGCCGCCCCGGCCCGGGCCGCCCCGCCCTCAGCCGATCGCCACCTCCGCGTACATCCGCGCGATCACGTCCTCGATGGCCGGCTCCCGCACCGAGAGGTCCACCAGCGGGTACCGCGCCGCGACCGCCGCCACGATCGGCGCCGCGCTCTCCTGCGCCGGGAAGGCCAGCCACTGGCGCGGCCCCTCGACCTTCACCACCCGCGCCCCGGCCACCTCGATCGGCGGCCGGGCCTCGGCCAGGTCGACCACCAGGGTCCGCTCGCTGCGCCCGGCGGCGTGCAGCCCGTCCAGCCCGCCGTCGTGGACGACCCGGCCGTGGTCGATCACCATCACCCGGCCGCAGAGTTGCTCGATGTCGGTGAGGTCGTGGGTGGTGAGCAGCACGGTGGTGCCGCGGTCCCGGTTGACCTCGCGCAGGAACTCCCGCACCCGGCCCTTGCTGACCACGTCCAGGCCGATGGTCGGCTCGTCCAGGTAGAGCACCCGGGGGTCGTGCAGCAGGGCCGCCGCGAGGTCGCCGCGCATCCGCTGGCCGAGCGAGAGCTGCCGTACGGGGGTGTCCAACAGGCCGCCCAGGTCGAGGAGTTCGACGCAGCGGCCGAGGTTCTCGCGGTACCGCGGGTCGGGGATCCGGTAGATCCGGCGGGCGAGTTCGAAGGAGTCGCGCAGCGGGAGGTCCCACCACAGGGTGGTGCGCTGCCCGAAGACGACGCCGATCCGGCGGGCCAGCGTGACCCGTTCGCGGGCCGGGTCGACCCCGGCGACGCGCAGCCGGCCGGAGCTGGGGACGAGGATGCCGGTGAGCATCTTGATGGTGGTCGACTTCCCGGCGCCGTTGGGCCCGATGTAGCCGACGCACTCGCCGGCCTCGACGGTGAAGCTGAGGCCGTCGACCGCGCGCACCTCGCGCTTGACCCGGCTGAACCGGCCGGTGCGGGCCCGCACGGTGAAGGTGCGGTGGACGTCCTGGAGTTCGATCAGTGCCACGGGGGGTCCTTTCGGTACGGGGGTCAGCTGCCGGTGCCGCGGTAGGCGCGCAGTCCGGCCCGCCAGGCCAGCCCGGCGGCGGCGACGCAGAGCGCGGCGGCGACCGGGGAGGCGTACTGGAAGGCGGTGGGCAGCCCGAGCGGGTCGGGCCGGTCGAGGATGCGCAGGGTGGGCAGCCAGTTGACGAAGGCCAGCGGGACGCCGAAGACCACCCCGGCCACCAGTTCCTTGGCGAAGACCGTCGGCGGGTAGTGCAGCAGGGTCGCGCCGCCGTAGGTGAAGGAGTTCTGGATCTCCTTGGACTCGCCCCACCAGAACTGGACGGTGGCGCCGCCGACGTAGATCGCGCCGAAGATGACGCTGCCGCACACCAGCAGGACGGGCACCAGCAGCACCCGGTCCCAGGTCCAGTGCACGTCCAGGGCGGTCAGGGACCAGCCGAGCACGATCACGGCCTGGAGCGGGCGGCCGAGCCGGCGCAGGGTGAACCGCTCGGCGCACAGCTGGGAGAGCGCGGGCGCGGGGCGGACCAGCATGGTGTCCAGCGAACCGTTCATGATCCGTACGCCGAGGCCGTCGGCCGAGCCGACCAGCAGGTTGGCGATGCCGAGCGAGAAGGTCGCGGTGGCGTAGAGGAAGGCGATCTCCGGCAGGTGCCAGCCGCCGAGCTGGTCGGTGTGCCGGAACATGATCACCAGCACGACGAAGTCGAGCGAGTGGGTGACCAGGCTGGCCAGCAGGTTGAGCAGGAAGGAGGCCCGGTAGGCCATCATCGAGCGCATCCACATCCGGGCGCAGATCCACCAGGAGCGGACCGCCCAGGACGTCCGGGCGAGGAACGGCTCAGCCACCCTGCACCACCACCCGGCGGGTCGCCAGCCACTGCGCGCCCCGGCCCGCGGCCAGCAGCGCGGCCGCCCAGCCGAGCTGGAAGCCGAGCGCCCGGAGCAGCCCGGTGCCGCCCGCCCGCTCCAGGAAGACGTCGGTCGGCACCTTGACCAGGGCCGCCCAGGGCAGCACCCGGGCCAGGTCGCCGAGCCAGCCGGGGAAGAGCACGATCGGCAGCAGCATCCCGGAGAAGAACATCGAGACCACCAGGCTCACCGCGCGCACCCCCTCCGAGTCGTGCAGCCAGAAGCCGGTGATCGAGACCAGGAACCGCACGCCGAAGCTGACCAGCAGCGCGAGCAGCACCGAGAGCAGGAAGAACACCCAGGTCAGCGGCCGCTCGGGCATCCGGGTGTGGAACACCAGGGCGCCGAACAGCATCGGCACGGTGCCGCGGACCAGCGCCTGGAAGCCGGCCCGGCCGAGGTCGGTGGCCAGCCACCAGCCCTGGAAGTCGACCGGACGGTAGAGGTCGACGGCGATGTCCCCGCTGCGGAAGCGGTCCTGGATCTCGTCCTGGAAGCCCCCGCCCCAGACCGCGACGGTGACCAGCAGGCCCTGGCTGACCCAGATGTAGGTGACGGCCTGGCCCTGGTCGTAGCCGCCGAGGTTGGGGCGGGCCTGCCAGAGGGCGAGGAAGGAGGAGGCCAGGATGACCCCGAAGACGGTGTTGGTGAAGGTCCCGGCCAGGGTGGCGGCCCGGTAGGTGGAGTAGCGGCGGAAGGCGCCGCGGGCGACGGCGGCGTACAGCCCGAGGGCGGTGCCGGTATCGGGAGGCCTCGCCTCCGCGGTGGAAGCTCCGTGCATATTGTCTCCTTATCGACATTTGCAGGCGCAGACGGGCGCCGCGCGACGTCGGCGCACACCCCAGCGGCCCCGACCGACCGCCCCCGGGGGTACCGGGCCGGACGTGCGGAGCTGACGAAGTGGACGCGCTATGCGATTTGCACCTTTCACCGTACCGCCGGCCCCCACGGCCCGCACCCGGATTTCCGACGCACCCCGGGGCGCGCGCACCGCCACGCGCAACCACGCAGTTCAGACCCCCGCCGCCGCTGAACCCACGTCAAATAGCAGATAATCCCGCCATGACGTTGAGCACCCGCCGCCAGGCCAAACGGGCCGCCCGCCGCGAAGCCCGCCGCGCCCTCCCCCTCTGGCGCCGGCTCCTGCCCACCTGGCGGATCACCCTCGGCACCCTCACCGCGCTGCTGCTGCTCGCCGTCGGCGCCTTCGCCGTGCTCTACGTCATCGTCCCGGTGCCCGACCCCAACGCCCACGCCACCGCCCAGAACAACATCTACCTCTACGCCGACGGCACCACCGAGATCGCCCGCACCGGAGCCGTCAACCGCACCGACGTCACCATCGAGCAGATCCCCCTGCCGACCCAGCAGGCCGTCGTCTCCGCCGAGGACCGCACCTTCTACCAGAACCGCGGCATCGACCTGAGGGGCATGGCCCGGGCCGGCTGGAACACCCTGCTCGGCAAGGGCATGCAGGGCGGCTCCACCATCACCCAGCAGTACGTCAAGAACTACTACCTGACCCAGGACCAGACCTTCGAACGCAAGGGCCGCGAGCTCTTCATCGCCCTCAAGGTCGACCAGCAGCGCAGCAAGAACGAGATCCTCGCCGGCTACCTCAACAGCAGCTACTTCGGCCGCGGCGCCTACGGCATCCAGAGCGCCGCCCACGCCTACTACGGCGTCGACGTCTCCCAACTCACTCTCGGCCAGGGCGCCTACCTCGCCTCCCTGCTCCAGGCCCCCAGCCTCTACGACGTCCGGACCGCCACCCCCGCCAACCGCGAGAAGGCCCTCGCCCGCTGGAACTACGCCCTCGACGGCATGGTCCAACTCGGCTTCCTCACCAGCGCCGACCGCACCGCCACCACCTTCCCCGAACCCATCGACCCCCAGCCCGCCACCGGACTCGCCGGCCAGGCCGGCTACCTGGTCGGCGTCGCCGACGACTACCTCATCTCCTCCGGCACCATCGACGCCGCCACCCTCAAGGCCGGCGGCTGGCGGATCACCACCACCTTCGACAAGCCCCGCCAGGACGCCTTCGTCAAGGCCGTCCAGTCCGAACTCACCAGCGAACTCGACCCCAAGGCCCGCCCCGCCACCGACACCGACGTCCGGGTCGCCGGCGCCTCCGTCGAACCCGCCACCGGCCGCGTCATCGCCGTCTACGGCGGCCCCGACTACGCCAAGCAGCCCTTCAACGACGCCCTGCGCCAGGACAACCAGATCGGCTCCACCTTCAAACCGGTCGACCTCGCCGCCGGCCTGATCGCCCAGCACTCCGTCGACGGCCGCCCGATCACCACCGAGACCCGCTACGACGGCACCAGCGAACGCCCCGTCACCGGCGGCCCCACCCCGTACGCCCCGCCCAACGAGGACGACGTCGACTACGGCAACATCACCCTGCGCTACGCCATGGTCAAGTCCGTCAACTCCGTCTACGCCCAGGAGGGCGTCGACGCCGGACTCGGCCGCGTCCGGGACACCGCCGTCAAACTCGGCATCCCCGACAGCGTCCGCGGCATGGACCCGGCCAACACCTCGATGACCCTCGGCACCGCCACCCCCAGCGCCCTCGACCTGGCCGGCGCCTACGCCACCCTCGCCAACCACGGCCAGGCGCACACCCCCTGGTCCGTCCAGAAACTCGAACGGGTCAACCCCGGCGGCGCCATCGACGTCCCCAAGATGCCCGACCACAAGGCCACCGACGCCGTCGGCCGCACCGTCGCCGACTCCGTCACCGACGTCCTGCGCGACGTCGTCAGCCCCCGCGGCACCGGAGCCGCCGCCCTCGACCTGGGCCGCCCCGCCGCCGGCAAGACCGGCACCACCGACGCCAACCTCTCCGCCTGGTTCGCCGGCTACACCCCCGAACTCACCACCACCGTCGGCCTGTTCCGCGAGAACCCGAAGACCCACGCCAAGGAGCCGCTGGCCGGCACCGCGGGCCTCACCCGGGTCAACGGCGGCGCCTTCCCCACCCGGATCTGGACCGACTACATGACCGCCGCCCTGAACGGCACCCCCACCCAGCAGTTCGACCTGCAGACCGGCCGCGGCGACCAGGGGCCCGACACCTGGACCCCCACCGCCGTGCCCAGCACCAGCACCTCCCCCACCAGCACCCCCAGCACCGCCCCCACCGGCGCGCCCGCACCCACCGCCCCCAGCCACGCCCCCAGCGCCCCCGCCGCCACCGAGCAGCCCGGCCCCGACGCCCCCAGCCCGCAGAACCCCCAGCCCACCCCCAGCCAGGAACAGCCCACCCCCAGCACCCGGCCCACCCCGACCCGGCCCGCCCGCCCCAGCAACCCGCCCACCGCCACCACCGGGCCCACCGGAACGGCCACCGCCCCGGCCCAGTGAGCGACCGGGTGACGCCGCGCCCCGCCCCCCGCCAGGGCCCGTCCTCAACCTCCCGCTACGCCACCAACTCCCGCTCCAGCGGCGTACGGAAGCGCGGCGTCACCCGCACCTCCCCCAGCCACCCCGCCAACCGCCCCGCCTCCGCCGCGACCGCCCGCTCCGCCTCCGCCCCCACGTCCCGGAACAGCCGCCACACCACCTCACCGTCCGCCCGCTGCGCCCAGCCGCCGACCACCTCGCCGCACCACCACACCGTCGGCCCCGCGTTCCCCGCCCGGTCGAACAGCGCCGGCACGTCCTCCGGCCGCAGGTACCAGTCCCGCCCGCGCCACCCCATCACCGCCGGATCCAGCGCCGGCAACAGCGCCGCCCACGGCTCCGGGGCCGCCACCGGCCCCTCGTCCCCCGGCAGCACCACGGCCGCCGCACCGCCCGCCAGCGCAACCGCCCGCGCGTCCACGTCCGCCAGCGCCCGCCGGACGTCCCCCAGCGTCCAGCCCGTCCACCACTTCACGTCCTCGACCGCGGCCGGCCCGTACGCCGCCAGCCAGCGCCGCACCACCTCCGCCTTCGCCTCCCGCACCGGCACGTCCGGCCACTGCGGCACCAGCGCCCACGGATAGCTGCTGCTCAACCAGGACCCGCGCGGACGGCACCGGCGCACGTGCCCGTCCGAGGCCAGCAGCCGCAGCAGCCGACTGCCCACGCTCTGCTTCGCCTCGTACGCCTTGCCCGCCGACATCAGCATCGTCTCCCGCAACTGCGGGACGTCGTCGCCGAGTTCCTTGGTCGTCGCCTCGCCGCGCACGGCCAGCGCAGCCAGCACCGCACGCTCCGCCTCCGCCAGCCGGGCCTCGTCCCAGCCCTCGGCGTGGTCGCGCAGGTGCTTGAGCAGCCCCGCCCGCTCCTTCGCGGCGATCGCCCGCGCCGCACCCGAACTCACGTACGGGGCCAGGCCCTCCGTCACCGCGAAGATCGTCCGCCGCATCGACAGCAGCTTCACCAGCGAGACGTCCTCGTACAGCGCCCGGTCCACCTCCGCCACCGAGGGCTCCGCCAGTCGCGCGCACGCGGACAGGTACACCGTCGCCGCATCCGTGGCGTGCAGCCCGACCACCGCGTCCGCCACGTCCTCCACCCGCGCCGCCCGCACCGACGGCGCCAACAACTGCCGCCGCCCCAACCGGGCCCGCCGCTCCACCTCACCGATCACCGGGACGCTCATGCCCGGACCCTAGCGGCTGCCACCGACAGAACCGAGGTGCTCCGCCGCGGACCCGGCCAACTCCGCGAACTCCGCGAGCAACGGCGACGTCCGCCCCACCGCCCAGGCCACGCACACCCGGTGCGGCGCGAGGTCCGACACCGGCACGTGCACCACGTCCGCACGGGTGTAGAAGGCGGCCATCGACAACGGCAGCACCACCATCCCCTCCCCCGCCGCCACGTACTCCAGCTTCTCCTCCACCGTGTCCACCCGCGGCCGCGACCGCTCCGGCCGCCGCCCGGACACCCCCGGCAGGTCCCGCCACTCCGGCACGAAGTCCGGATCCTGCAGCAGCAGCTCGCCACCCAACTCGGCCATCACGACCGACACTTCACCCGCCAACCGATGACCCGCCGGCAACACCGCCACCCGCGGCTCGGCGAACAGCGGACGCAGCACCAGACCCTGCCGGTCCACCGGCAACCGCACGCAGGAGACGTCCACCCGGCCGTCCAGCACCATCCGCGCCTGATCGGCCCAGGAGCTCCGCACCACCTCCACCGCCAGCCCCGGATGCCGCCCGCGCAGCCCCCGCACCGCCGCCGTCACCGCCACCCCCGGCATGAACCCCACCACGAACCGCGCCGGCCCCTCCCCCGCCCCCTCCCCCGACCGCCCCACCCGGCGCCGCAACGCCTCCGCCGCCGCCAGCAACGGCGGCGCGTCCTCCAACAACTGCCGCCCCGCGTCCGTCAGTTCGGTCGACCGCCGGTCACGCCGGAACAACTGCGCACCGAACTCCGCCTCCAACGACCGGATCTGCCGCGACAGCACCGGCTGCGCGATGTGCAACTCCACCGCCGCCCGACCGAAGTGCAACTCCCTTGCCACCGCGACGAAATACCGCAGCTTCCGCAGATCGACGTCCACCGCCACCGCCACCCCGCTCACCACTCCCCGCTGATACCCCGAGGGTATGACAGCCGACCGAACAGGTCTTGGACGCCACCACCCCGCCCGGAGCACCATCGACCCAAGCCCCCCGCCCCACCACGAAAGGCACCACCATGCCCCTCAAGGAACAGCACGTCGTCGTCCTCGGCGGCACCTCCGGCATCGGCCTCGCCACCGCCGCCCTCGCCGCCGAACGCGGCGCCCGCGTCACCGTCGTCTCCAGCCGGCCCGACAGCGCCCACCGCGCCCTCGCCACCCTGCCCACCGGCACCGCCGCCGAGACCGCCGACCTCACCGACACCCACCAGGTCAGCGCCCTCTTCGACCGTCTCGGCCCGCTCGACCACCTGGTCTACACCGCAGGCGACCCGCTCGCCCTGATGACCGTCGACGCCATGGACCTCGACGCCGCCCGCGCCCTCTTCACCCTGCGCTACTTCGGCGCCCTCGACGCCGTCCACGCCGCCACCCCGCAGCTGCGCCCCGGCGGCTCGATCACCCTCACCTCCGGCACCGCCGGCCTGCGCCCGGTAGCCGGCTGGAGCGTCCCCGCGAGCATCTGCGGCGCGGTCGAAGCCCTCGTCCGGGCGCTGGCCGTGGAACTCGCCCCGATCCGGGTCAACGCCGTCCGGGCCGGGATGATCCGCACCCCGCTCTGGTCCGGCCTCCCCGAGACCGACCGCGAGCAGCTGTACGCGCAGACCGCCGCCGCCCTCCCCCTCCGCCGGATCGGCGACCCCGAGGACACCGCCGAGGCCTACGCGTACCTGATGGAACAGCGCTTCGCCACCGGCACCGTCCTCACCGTCGACGGCGGCGGCCTGCTCGCGTAGGGCAGGCCGTCAACCATTCGTGTGCAATCCAACGAGACTCATCCCGGAGTCCGCATGCGGCCTTCTCGTGGTCAATAGATTTGGCCACGAACGGTCTTGAGGTCGGCTTCAAGATCGCACAGAAAGGGAGCAAAATTGGACACCTATGGCGTTCAGCTCAAGATGAGCGGAAACAAGCAGGAGGAGCTGGCGACGGCCGGCTACACCCTGGCGATCTTCAAAGCGGTCGGAACGACCTCGGCGGTGACCGAGAAGGACTCCGGGGCTGCCCTGTGGATCAGCAAGCCGGACTTCGGGCCCGACAACCCGATTCTGTGGACCGTGAACTACCGGGGCTACTACAGCACCCAGTCCTTCGGAGAGGGAATCGAGGTGACCGGCAAGGACAACGGTCCACTCGGCGTCGGGAAGAAGCTCACCATCGAGGCGGTCGGGCAAAGCCAGAAGTTGGTGCCCGGCGACTGCAAGGACAAGACGAAGATGGAGATCCACAACGACATCGGCCGGCGCTTCACGATCGGCCTGTCGCAGGCCAACGGCACCAGCAGCGGTGCGGACATCGTGCCGATCTGCGGCTTCGACGCCATCGAGCGCTCCTACCGCTACTTCAAGCCGATCGAGCAGATCGTGCTCCTCTTCCTCACCGGCGAGCAGAAGGTCGGAACGATCTTCACCGAGGCGTCGACGGACGGGTGTCTCGCCGTGGGAGCACCGGGAGACAAGCCCACCGTGGTCACCTACAACGACGACGGAACGTGGTCGGGTGGCGACACCGTCGGCCCGGATGACTTCCTGACCGCCTGCATCCAGAAGGTGTGACCGCGGGCCGCCGAACCAGTAGTCGATCCGGAGAGGCCCATGAGTTCCGAACGGGAATCCTCCCGCGAGGCAATCCCTCCCGCGACGGAGCGCTCCTGTCCCGTGGATGTCAGGAATGACACGGGCAAAATGGTGGACGTCTTTGTCGGGTACAGATTCGACGAGGATTCCTACAAGCAGTTCTGGAAAATCGAAGGCATGGCCAAGGAGGAGATTCGCAGGAGTGTATTCACGGCACGATACGTCACGGGTTTAGGGACCGGACACTGCTACTGGTTCATCTCGCTCGTCGCGGACGGCATCTGGTATGCCTCCAGAAGCGACAAGCAATGTGATTTGAAGGCAGTGGACCAGGACAAACCCGTCCTCTTGAGCTTCACCTTGGACAACCTCCGCATCGGATGCCCCGAGAGCAGCGGATGTGACACCCCCATCCACTGAGGTCCGATGACGGCCGGTGAGCGAAGCTCGCACAGAAGAGCGGTCACCCAGCCCCGTGGCCGCTCTTCTGCGTTCCCATCGCCACTCCGCCTCAAGTGGGCGGTGGGAGCTGCTTGGCTGACGGCTGCTCCTCGAAGAGACCAGGCTCGGCGCCGGGACCACCGCGGTGAGTGCTGCTCAGTCGAGCGGCCGGAACCGGTCCACGACCGTCCAGCCCGGGCCGAGTTCCGCCCGCAGCGCCTCCAGCGCGGCCCGGGCCCGGACGTTGAAACGCTCCTTCTCGTCCCGCCCCCACGGCGACGGGCCGGGCGGGTAGTCCCAGTCGACCGAGGACTGGAACCACTCCGACAGCCCGTCCAGCTCCGCAGCCAGCGCGGCACCGATCGGCAGCCGGTCCAGCTCGGCCGGGTAGCCGTACGGGCTGTCCACGTCGTCCGGCCACAGCGCCGTGCCGACCACACCCGCCTCGAAGAAGTACCGCAGACGCTCCACGATCAGAGGTACAGCCCGGTCGAGCCCTCGGTGTCCCCGAAGCGGGTCGCCGCCACCGCGTGCAGGTCCCGCTCGCGCAGCAGCACGTACGTCGCGCCGCGGACCTCCACCTCCAGCTTGTCCTCCGGGTCGTACAGCACGCGGTCACCGGGCTCCACCGCGCGCACGCTCTGACCCACCGCCACCGCCTCCGCCCAGGTGCAGCGCTTGGACAGCTCCGCGGTCGCCGGGATCAGGATGCCGCCGGTCGAGCGGCGCTCGCCCTCGCTGCCCTCGATGCGCACCAGCACGCGGTCGTGCAGCATCCGGATCGGCAGCTTCTCGCCCAGCCGGTCGTGCCGCACCTCGTCGTGCCCGTGGTCGGAAGGGGTCGGTTCGTCGTTCGTACTCACGGTCCCGAAGGTACCGCCCCCGGGCGCGGCGCGTGACGCTGGCCCGGCATGCGGAAGGGCCGGGCCGCCCATCGGCGTCCCGGCCCCTCCGGACGTCCTGCCCGATCCGGTGCCCGGCCCCCTGCTCAGTCCTCGCGGCGCTTGCGCGAGGAGGACAGCAGCACCACCAGGCCGAGGCCGACCAGCGCGACCGGGACGATCCGCTCCTTGCGCGGCTGCCCCTTCTCGTCCACGAACTGCGCCTTGACCTTCTCCACCAGGCCGTTCGCGGCCACGTACGCCCGGGCCGTCTTCTCCTCGACGGTGGCCATCGCCTTCGCCTTGACCTGCGCGGAGATGGTGCTCGGGTGGATCCGCACGGCCAGCTCGTCCAGGTTCGACGCCAGCCGGTCACGGGTGCGCTCGATGTCCGCCTCGATCTGCGCAGCCGTCCGCGCCGGCTTGTCCTGCGTGCTCGCGTCGCCCACTCGGGCCACCCCATTCACTTGCCGATGTAGTCCTGTCGTCCTCTGCGACCAACCCAGTTTGTCAGCTGCCACGCACGGGCGCGCGGCCCCACCCACCAACGGAGGTAAGTTTGCCGTGGTACGACCGTCCGTCCCAGCCTCCAGGAGAGTACGACCGTGACTGAGCGTCTCCAGCCCGGCGACACCGCACCCGCATTCAGCCTGTCCGACGCCGACGGCAACCAGGTCTCGCTCGCCGACCACCTGGGCCGCAAGGTCATCGTCTACTTCTACCCGAAGGCGCTCACCCCCGGCTGCACCAAGCAGGCCTGCGACTTCACCGACAACCTGGCGGTCCTCTCGGGCGCCGGCTACGACGTCATCGGCATCTCCCCGGACCAGCCGGAGAAGCTCGGACAGTTCCGCGAGAAGGAGGACCTCAAGGTCACCCTGCTCTCCGACCCGGACAACAAGGTCCTGGAGGCCTACGCCGCCTACGGCGAGAAGCAGAACTACGGCCGTACCTACCAGGGCGTGATCCGCTCCACGATCGTCGTGGACGAGCAGGGCAAGGTCGAGCGCGCCCTCTACAACGTCAAGGCCACCGGCCACGTCGCCAAGCTGCTGCGCGACCTCAAGGTCGAGGCCTGAGCCTCCCGCACGAGAACGAAGCGGTGGCGGCCCACCCCCCGACCGGGTGTGCCGCCACCGCCGTTCCTCACCTCGGGTGACTGCCGTCAACCGTCAGCCGTGAGCCGTCGGGCTCAGCAGGCCCCGAGGTCGTTCCAGACGCCCCAGGCGCCACTGGCGGAGGGGTCGTCGCCCTTGGTCCACCACTTGTTCTGGTAGTAGTGGCCCTTCCAGGACACCTTGGTCGGCGTCGCGTAGGTGGTGCCCACGTCCCAGCCCGGGGCGGCCGTGCAGGCGCCGGAGGTCGGGGTCGCGGTCGGGGTCGGCGTACCGGTGGGCGTGCCCGTCGGGGTCCCGGTCGGGGTCGGCGTCGGAGTCGGCGTGGCCGTCCCGGTCGGCGTCGGGGTCGGGGTCGGCGTGCCGCCGTCCACCGCGCCCCGGGTCAGGTCGCCCTTGATCCCGTACAGCGTGCCGCCCACGTTGACCGTCCAGTTCGACGGCGTGGACACCGGCAGGTAGTAGACGAAGTCGATGTCCACCGAGGCGCCCGGCGCCAGCGACTGCCAGCCCGGCAGCTTGACCGACACCCGGTTGTAGGTGCCCTTCAACCCGCCGACGTTGCCCGGGCCCGGGTTGTCCTGCCTGATCACCTGGAGCCCGAAGCCGGACTGGTCCTTGGCGTTGCCCGGCGCCGAGTTGCTGTAGTCGAACTGGAACTCGGTGCCGCCCGGCAGGGTCACCGTCGAGTTGTTGACGATGTGCAGCTTCGGGTTGATCGGGTAGTTGGAGTCGCCCAGCGCGAAGTTGGTGAACGACACGTCGATCGGCAGGGTCTGCTGCGGCAGCGCCACCGTCGAGCGGAGCGCACCGTACGGGCTCGCCGCCTTGAACTTGTCGTACATCAGCGAGGTCAGCGTCGAACCGGGCACGTACTCGCCCTTGCCGCCGTTGGCGGTGGCGTCCCAGCGGTAGTCGCCCGCGAGCTCCCAGATCATCGTGCCGCCGGCGCCCTGGTTGACGATGTAGTCCGCCTTGGCGCCCACCGACTGCTCGTCCTCGGTGGACAGGAACACCTTCTTGGTGTCGTTCCACAGCCACGGCGCCACCAGCGAGGAGCTGTAGTTGCGGGTGTAGCTGCCCTGGAGGGCGGTGTCGGTCACGCCGTACTTGGCCAGGTAGTCGGGCAGGATGCCCTTCTCCAGGTTCTTCGCGTGCCACATCGGGTTCGACCCGGCCGGGGACTCCTTGCCCGCGTCGTCCTTGTCGTTCCAGATGTTGTCGATGCCGACCGCGCCGTCACCGCAGGAGGTCAGGCCCGAACCGGCCGGGCAACTGGTCGCGGAGGCGGTGCCCCAGAGGCCGTTGGTGCCGCCCTGGACGTTCTTGAAGCCGCGGGTGTAGTACGGCAGGCCGACGTTGATCCGGCCGGCCGGCATCGCGCCGCGGAAGTAGTGGTACGACCAGTCGGCGTTCAGGTAGCCGATGCCGCCGTACTGGCCGGTGCCGTACACGTTGGCGGCGGCCAACTCGCCGTCCTTGCCGTCGTCGTAGAGCGAGGCGTTCGGGCCGACGTACTTGTTCCAGGCGCCGTGCAGGTCGTACGACATGATGTTGACGTAGTCCAGGTACTGGGCGACCTGGAAGGTCTCCATGCCGCGCAGCAGGTACCCGGAGGACGGCGCCGCGACCGACAGCAGGTAGTGCTTGCCGTCGGCGGCACCCGCCCTGTCCAGGTTCTCCCTCAGGGACTTCATCAGCGCCGCGTAGCCCTTGGCCAGCGAACCGCGCTTGGCGTTGGCGAGCTGCCAGTCCAGCGGGTTGCCGGCGTCCTTCATCGACGTCGGGTACTCGTAGTCGATGTCGACGCCGTTGAAGCCGTACTTGCGGATGAAGTCGACGGAGGAGGCGGCGAAGGTGTCGATCCCGGCCTGGTTGACGCTGCCGTCCGGGTTGACCGTCATCGAGTAGAAGCCGCCGGAGTTCACCCGCTTGCCGTCGTCCCCGAAGTAGCCGCCGGTCTCGGTCCAACCGCCCACCGAGATCAGGGTCTTGACGTTCGGGTACTGCTTCTTGAACTTCGTCAGCAGGTTGAAGTGGCCCTTGTACGGCAGCGTCGGGTCCAGCTCCGCCCCCGGCACCCCCGGGAAGGAGATCCCGGTGGCCTCGTTGGTCGGGCCGTCCGTGCCGACCGACAGCTTGTTGTCGCCGCCGACGTGCCCGAAGGCGTAGTTGAGGTGGGTGACCTTGTCCCAGGGGACGTCGCTCACCAGGTAGGGCTGGTCGCCGTTCTTGCCGGTGCGCCAGCCGGTGAAGTACCCGATGATGCGGCGCTGGTGGTCCGCGCCCATCTTCTCGCGCCCGCTCGTGTCGTAGACCGAGCAGTACGGGACGTCCACTCCGGGCGTCTGGTACAGCCCGTCCGGCCGACAGGCCGCGTTGTCGACGGCCGCCGACGCCTGCGAGGGCGCCGCACCCAGCGTCGCCATCAACAGCCCCGCCAGCGACACCGCCGCCAACGACGCAACGCCCGCCCGGGCACTCTTGCGGCGGATCACAGCGGTGGGACGCCGCTCCGCCGTACTACGGATCAACACTCGGTCCTCCAGGAGAGAGTGTCGGCGCGTACCTGTGGGGGAGCACGCACGTGGGGGATTCCAATTGGCGCAGAAGCTATGTGGTCTGAACCACATAGGTCAATAGGTCTGTACCAATTGGTAATCAACAACCAAACATCACAGGTCGGAACCCCTCGACAAACCGGTCACCCCTGGCCGAAACCCGCCCGGTCGGGAGTCCGGCCCACCACCCGCCACCCATCCCGCCCGAACTGCCACCCCATCGGCAGCGGCGACCGTCCGCGGCGGCGCCACGAGCCCGCGGCGCCACCGCGAATCGCGGTGTTGCCACCGGAGCCGAAGCTCTAGACTGAGAGCCTTGCGGCCTTGGCGTAACCGGCAGCCGCGCGGGTTTTAGGTGCCCGTGGGAGAAATCTCGTGAGGGTTCGAGTCCCTCAGGCCGCACTAGCCTAAGAATCGAAGGCCCGCCCCGGATCATCCCGGGGCGGGCCTTCGGTGTTCAGCGGACGGCCCGTCAGCCGATGAGGTCCTTGACCACCGGGGCGAGGCCGCGGAAGGCCTTCCCGCGGTGGCTGATGGCGTTCTTCTCGTCCGCCGTCAGTTCCGCGCAGGTGCGGGTCTCGCCGAGGGGCTGGAGGATCGGGTCGTAGCCGAAGCCGCCGTCGCCCGCCGGGGCGGTGCGCAGGGTGCCGAGGAGGCGGCCCTCGACGACGCGCTCGGTGCCGTCGGGCAGGGCGAGGGCGGCGGCGCAGAAGAAGTGGGCGCCGCGGTGGGGTTCGGCGATGTCGGAGAGCTGGGCGAGCAGCAGGTTCAGGTTGGCGAGGTCGTCGCCGTGCTTGCCGGCCCAGCGGGCGGAGAAGATGCCGGGCGCGCCGTTGAGGACGTCCACGCAGAGGCCGGAGTCGTCGGCGACGGCGGGCAGTCCGGTGGCGCGGGCGAGGGCGTGGGCCTTGAGGAGGGCGTTCTCGGCGAAGGTGACGCCGGTCTCGGGGACGTCCGGGATCTCGGGGTAGGCGTCGGCGCCGACGAGTTCGACGTCCAGGCCGGCGTCGGCGAGGATGGCGCGCAGCTCGGCGACCTTGTGCTGGTTGCGGGTGGCGAGGATCAGGCGGGTGGACATATCGCCCACCCTATCGAGATCCGGCGGAGGGTCAGCCGGTGCAGACCGAGGTGAGGTTACCGGCCGCGTCGCCGAGCGGCTTGAGGTCGGGGGCCTGGTTCCGGTCGACGGCCTGCTGGACCTTGTCGGCCTGCGTCTTGAGGTCGGTGACGGCCTTGGCGACGTCGGTGTTCTTGGAGTTCTTGCCGATCTGGTCGAGGTCGCCCTTGAGCTTCTGGAGCGCCTTGCCGGCGGCGGCGGAGTCGTTGCTGGAGTTGTCGTAGGCCTTGGTGAGGTCGGCGAGGTCGCCGGTGACCTTGACGGCGGTGTTGCCGCAGTCGATGGCCTTCTGGGCGGCGGAGCAACTCACCATGCTGAGCGGGAGGATCGCGATCAGTGCGGCCACGGCGAGGGCGGCGGGGCGGGCGATGCTCGACGAGGCCATCCGGTCCTCCTGGGGCGCGGGTTCCGTGGGGAGGACGCGCGCGGACGGGGCGCGGTTCCCGCAGCGGGGTGCTGCGGGAACCGTACGGGCTGCGGGCCGCGCGTGTACAGCGGGCCGGGCCCGGTTCAGCCTGAAGGGTTCTGCCCCGGGGGGGCGGTTCAGCCTTCGAGGGCCTTGCGCTGGATCTGGTCGAGTTCGGCGCAGCCGAGGGTGCCGAGGTCGAGCAGCCGGTCGAGCAGGGCGCGGTCGAAGGGGGCGCCTTCGGCGGTGCCCTGGACCTCGACGAAGCGGCCGTCGGAGGTGCAGACGATGTTCATGTCGGTCTCGGCGCGGACGTCCTCCTCGTACTGGAGGTCGAGCATGGGGACGCCGTCGATGATGCCGACGCTGACGGCGCTGACGCCGCCGGTGATGGGCTGTCCCTTGGCGCGCAGGAGCTTGCGGTCGCGGGCCCAGGAGACGGCGTCGACGAGGGCGACGTAGGCGCCGGTGATGGCGGCGGTGCGGGTGCCGCCGTCGGCCTGGAGGACGTCGCAGTCGAGGACGATGGTGTTCTCGGCGAGGGCGCGGTGGTCGATGACGGCGCGCAGCGAGCGGCCGATGAGCCGGCTGATCTCGTGGGTGCGGCCGCCGATGCGGCCCTTGACGGATTCGCGGTCGCCGCGGGTGTTGGTGGCGCGCGGGAGCATGGAGTACTCGGCGGTGACCCAGCCTTCGCCGCTGCCCTTGCGCCAGCGCGGGACGCCTTCGGTGACGCTGGCGGTGCACAGCACCTTGGTGTCGCCGTAGGAGACGAGGACGGAGCCTTCGGCGTGCTTGCTCCAGCCCCGTTCGATGGTGATGGGGCGGAGCTGGTCGGGGGTGCGGCCGTCGATACGTGACATAGCCACTGAGCGTAGCCGTTCCGATCGCCGGTTCCGGATGTGCCTCGGCCCGCCGTCCCCTGAGCGGGTCGGCGGGCCGTGGGTGGTGGAGCGGTGGTGCGCGAGCCCGGGTGGCTCAGCTCACATCATGTCCTCGATGTCGGCGGCGATCGGGTCGGCGTCGGTGCCGATGACGACCTGGATCGCGGTGCCCATCTTGACGACGCCGTGGGCGCCGGCGGCCTTGAGGGCGGCCTCGTCGACGAGGGAGGCGTCCTTGACCTCGGTGCGCAGGCGGGTGATGCAGCCTTCGACCTCTTCGATGTTGTCGATGCCGCCGAGACCGGCGACGATCTTCTCAGCCTTGCTGGCCATGTGGTTTCTCCCTCTGTCTCGGCCTTCGGCGGCTCTGCCGGGTGCCGTCCTGCGCTGTGCTGGGGTTCGGTCCTCGACCGTCGGGTGGTGAGGTCCGTGCCGGTGGCTGACGCGGGTTCAGCTGGGGTCGCGCTGCCGGGCAGCGCGACCAGCATGACCCGAGCAGGTCCGGTCTGCCACGTTAGTCCACTTTTGGCCCATTCCGGCGCGCAGGCTCCGGGCCGCCACCCGAGGATGACGATCAGCGGGGCTCGCGTCCCGGCGTCCGGCCTGCGTCCCAAAGTGGTCTACACCAATATATGTGTACTCCGATGAACGCAGGAAGGACCCCGGGTGTTCCTGACCCCCGCCCGAGGGTCCCGCAGGGGCCCACCGGTCGGCAACCGCGCTCGGAGGGCGAAGGATGAGTTCGGCAGGCGCCACGGCCCCGCAGAACCTGTGGTGGCACACCTTCTACGGCGGCCTCCAGAAGATGGGCCGCTCCCTCCAGCTCCCGGTCGCGGTGCTGCCCGCGGCGGGCATCCTCAACCGGCTCGGCCAGCCGGACGTGTTCGGCAAGGACGGCCTGGGCTGGAACAACGTCGCCAAGGTCTTCGCGGCGGCCGGCGGCGCACTGCTCGACTCCTCGCTCGGCCTGCCGCTGCTGTTCTGCATCGGCGTGGCGATCGGCATGGCCAAGAAGGCGGACGGTTCGACGGCGCTGGCGGCCGTGGTCGGCTTCCTCGTCTACTACAAGGTGCTGCACGCGTTCCCGGAGCACTGCAAGGCCGGGACGGTCCAGATCCCCGACGCGTGGACCGCCCAGTGCGTCGACTACGGCTCGGCCAAGGTGGCGGCCGCGACGTACCAGAACCCGGGGGTGCTGGGCGGCATCCTGATCGGCCTGATGTCGGCCTGGCTGTGGGTCCGGTTCCACCGCGTCAGACTGGTCGACTGGCTGGGCTTCTTCAACGGCCGCCGCCTCGTTCCGATGATCACCGCCGTGGTCGGCCTGGCCACCGCCTGCATCGCCCTGTGGGTCTGGCCCCCGATCGGCCGCGGCCTCAACGACTTCTCGCAGAACCTCGCCGATCTCGGCGCGGGCGGCGCGGGCATCTTCGGCCTGTTCAACCGCGCGCTGCTGCTGATCGGTATGCACCAGCTGCTGAACACCTTCGTCTGGTTCCAGTTCGGCGAGTTCACGAAGGCCGACGGCAGCATCGTGCACGGCGACATCCCGCGTTTCCTCGCGGGGGACCCGACGGCGGGGCAGTTCCAGTCCGGATTCTTCCCGATCATGATGTTCGCGCTGCCCGCCGCGGCACTCGCGATCGCGCACTCGGCCAAGCCGCACCGCCGCAAGGAGATCTACGGCCTGATGCTCTCGGTCGGCCTGACCTCCTTCGTCACCGGCGTCACCGAGCCGATCGAGTACTCCTTCGCCTACATCGCCCCGGCCCTGTACGGCCTGCACGCGCTGCTGACCGGCGCCTCGATGGCGGTCACCTGGGGACTGGGGGTGCACGACGGCTTCAGCTTCTCGGCCGGCCTGATCGACTACGTGATCAACTGGGGGCTCGCCACCAAACCGTGGCTGATCATCGTCATCGGGCTCTGCTTCGCCGCGGTGTACTACGCGCTCTTCCGGTTCATCATCGTCAGATTCGATCTGAAAACACCGGGGCGCGAGGACGAGGACGAGGTCGAGGACGTCACCAAGGCCTGATTCCCCGACCGTACGGAACGAATTCCCGGAGAACCTCCGGCAAAGGCCCTCGGACCCACCGGTCCGGGGGCCTTCGGCATTTCACCGAAGGACGGAATTCCCTACCCGGGAGTCACCGAATGGGTAATTCGGTCGCGATCCGGCCGGCCGGACGGCCGTCGGGACGGGTGCCGACAGCGGTCAGAACGGGTGCCGGCGGCGGTCGGGACGGGCGCCGACCGCCGTCGGAGGGCGCCCCACCGGGCACGTCCGCGACCCTCCGGTCACTCTCGGCAGCCGTCGCGCACGCCCGGGAGCGGCCGGATCGCCCGGACCCGGCCCCGACGGTGGCCGCCGGACCCGCCACGACCCGGGCGCCGCAAGGGCCCGGCGCTTTTTGTTGCGCAAATAGCCAAAATCACAATCGCGACTGAAATCATGATCAACGCTCCGGATCCAGGTTTCGATTTCATAGCGCTTCTCGACAACCCCGCTATCCGGGCTTCCCCGAGTTCTCCACCCGTGCTACAAAACTGGTCTACACCACGTGTGGTGTAGACCAGTTCGCGGTTCGGCCCCCGTACCTTCCCCCCGACCGACCCGCCATGCCGTTAGGAACCCACCCCCATGAGTCAGTCTGCGCAGGCACCGGCGCCCGCCACGGCTCCGGCCTCGCCCAGCCCCGCCAAGCAGTTCGGTCAGAACCTCCTCCAGGGTCTGCAGAAGATCGGCCGCAGCCTCCAGCTGCCGGTCGCCGTCCTCCCGGCCGCGGGCATCCTGGTCCGACTCGGCCAGCCCGATGTCTTCGGCAAGGACGGGCTCGGCTGGGGGAAGGTCGCCGAGGTCTTCGCCACCGCCGGTGACGCCGTCTTCAAGAACCTCGCCCTGCTGTTCTGCGTCGGTGTCGCGATCGGCTTCGCCAAGAAGGCCGACGGTTCCACCGCGCTGGCGGCCCTGGTCGGCTACCTGGTCTTCAAGAACGTGCTGACGGTCTTCCCGATCGACGGCACCATCACCGCGGCGCTGCCCGCCGGGAAGCCGCAGGACCCGGGTGTCCTCGGCGGCATCATCGTCGGTCTGCTGAGTGCCGTGATCTGGCAGAAGTACCACCGCAAGAAGCTCATCGACTGGCTCGGCTTCTTCAACGGCCGCCGCCTCGTGCCGATCATCATGGCCTTCGTCGGCACCCTGCTCGGCGTCGTCATGGGTCTGGCCTGGGGCCCGATCGGCACCGGCCTGACCCACGCCAGCGACTGGCTGACCGGCCTCGGCGCCGGCGGTGCCGGCATCTACGGTGTCGCCAACCGCGGTCTGATCCCGGTCGGCATGCACCAGTTCCTCAACACCTTCTTCCAGCAGCAGGTCGGCAGCTTCACCGACGCCTCCGGCCACACCTGGACCGGCGACATCCCGCGCTTCTTCCACGGCGACCCGACCGCCGGCCAGTTCATGTCCGGCTTCTTCCCGATCATGATGTTCGGCCTCCCGGCCGCCGCGCTGGCGATCGCCCACACCGCCCGCCCCGAGCGCCGCAAGGCCGTCATGGGCATGATGATCTCCGTCGCGCTGACCAGCTTCGTGACCGGTGTCACCGAGCCGATCGAGTTCTCGTTCATGTTCATCGCCCCGGTGCTCTACCTGATCCACGCCCTGCTCACCGGCCTCTCGATGGCCGTCACCTGGGGCCTGGGCGTGCACGACGGCTTCGGCTTCTCGGCCGGCCTGATCGACTACCTGCTCAACTGGAACCTGGCCACCAAGCCCTGGATGATCATCCCGATCGGCCTGGTCTTCGCCGCCCTGTACTACTTCCTGTTCCGCTTCGCGATCACCAAGTTCAACCTCAAGACCCCCGGTCGCGAGGACGACAGCGAGATCGAGGACGTGACCAAGGCCTGACGCCGGTCCCGCCCGTTCCGAAGGCCCCGCCCCACCGCCGCTCCCCCGGCGGCCGGGCGGGGCCTTCGGCGTTCCCGGGAGGTTCCACCGTGCGGAAACGGCGGTTGACGAACCGCCGGAGGCCCTGGTCAACTGAACCGGTGAACGCCTCGTGCCCGCTGGTGACCCGCAGCCACATCGACTTCGGTCGCGTGTGGTCGGCGGCGTGTCGCGGCTGAGCCGATCCTTCGCCCCGCCGCCGCCCGGCTGAGTCCCCGCCCGGCGCCGGCCGCCCTCCTCCCCCGCCCGTCGCGGGCCTCCGCCTGCCCACGGGCCGTCACCGCGCAACCGCGCCGCGCGCGACCGCACCCCCGCACCCGTACGGGGCCGCTGTCCACGCACGGCCGCGCACCTCCGCGCACCTCCGCACGAGGAAAGCCAGGCTCGCCATGCCCCGCCAGTTGCACCTCTCCGCCGCCATCGACAGTCCCGGCCACTTCGACGCCGCCCACTACGCCGGCCTCGCCCTCCTCGCCGAGCGCGCCGGCCTGGACTTCGTCACCCTCGACGACTCCTTCGCCCCCGAGCCGCGCCGCCCCGACGCGCTCGCCACCCTCGCCCGGATCGCCCCGCTGACCTCGCGGATCGGCCTGGTCCCGACCGTCACCACCACCCACACCGAGCCCTTCCACACCTCCATCTCGCTCAACACCCTGGACTGGGTGAGCGCGGGCCGGGCCGGCTGGCTGGTCGGCGTCTCCGGCACCGAGGCCGAGACCAGGGCCTTCGGCCGCCGCCCGGTCGCCCCCGAGGACGAACTGTGGGCCGAGGCGGCCGACGCCGCCGAGGTCGCCGCCCGGCTCTGGGACAGCTGGGAGGACGACGCGGAGATCCGCGACACCGCCACCGGCCGGTTCGTCGACCGCGACAAGCTGCACTACATCGACTTCGAGGGCCGCCACTTCTCGGTCCGCGGCCCCTCCATCACCCCGCGCCCGCCGCAGGGCCGCCCGGTGGTCGTGGTGCCGGTGTCCGCCGCCGACCTCGTCCCGGACGCCACCCCCGGCGGGCGGGCCCGGGTCGCCACCGCGATCCGGTACGCCGACGTCGTCGTCCTGGACGCCCCCGACCGGGCCGCCCGGCTGACCGCCGCCACCGAACTGCGGCTGCGCTCCGGCGAACAGCTGCGCATCCTCGCCCGGCTCGACGCCGCCCTGCCCGACCGGGCCGCCGAGCAGCGGCTGCTCGCCGAACTCAGCTCCACCGGCACCGGCGTGGACGGCTTCCACCTCGTCCCCGCCGAGCCCGCGCGCGACCTGGCCGCCCTCGCCGAGCGGACCGCCCCGGCCCTGCGCGCCACCGGGCTGCTGCGCGCCGGCCACTCCGGCCGCACCCTGCGCGACCACCTCGGCCTGCCCCGCCCGGCCAACCGCTACGCCGCCGCGGTCGCGGCGAGCGTCCCCACCACCGACTCCCCCGCCCTCGCCGAGGTGACCCGATGACGGACCGTCCGCTCAAGCAGATCCACCTCGCCGCCCACTTCCCCGGCGTCAACAACACCACGGTGTGGAGCGACCCGGCCTCCGGCAGCCACATCGAGTTCGACTCCTTCCGCCACCTCGCGCAGACCGCCGAACGCGGCAAGTTCGACTTCTTCTTCCTCGCCGAGGGCCTGCGGCTGCGCGAGACCAACGGCCGCATCCACGACCTGGACGTGGTCGGCCGCCCCGAGTCGATCACCGTGCTGAACGCCCTGGCCGCCGTCACCGAACGGATCGGCCTGGCCGCCACCGTGAACGCCACCTTCAACGAGCCGTACGAACTCGCCCGCCGTTTCGCCTCCCTGGACCACCTCTCCGGCGGCCGGGCGGCCTGGAACGTGGTCACCTCCTCGGACGCCTTCACCGGAGAGAACTTCCGCCGCAGCGGCTACCTGGACCGGGCCGACCGCTACACCCGGGCCGCCGAATCCGTCGAACTGGCACGGGAGTTCTGGGACGCCGGGGCCGCCGGGGTGCGGCACTCCGGGCCGCAGTTCGAGGTCGAGGGCCGACTCTCCCTGCCCCGCCCGCCGCAGGGCCACCCGGTGGTCATCCAGGCCGGGGACTCCGACGAGGGCCGCGAGTTCGCCGCGTCCGCCGCCGACGTCATCTTCAGCCGCCACTCCACCCTCGCCGACGGCCAGGCCTTCCACCGGGACGTCAAACGGCGACTGGCCGCCTACGGGCGCAAGCCGGACGAGTTGAAGATCCTGCCCGCGGCCACCTTCGTCCTCGGCGACACCGACGCCGACGCGGCCGAGCGCGCCGCCGAGGTCCGCCGGGCCCAGGTCGGGCCGCAGACCACGATCAACTACCTGGAGCAGGTCTGGGGCGTCGACCTGTCCGACCACGACCCGGACGGGCCGCTGCCGGACGTCGACCCCGACCCGGACAGCGCGCTGGTCCAGGGCCGGGTCCGGATCCCGGACCCGGTGGGCACCGCCGCACGCTGGCGGGCGCTGGCCGCGGAGAAGAACCTGACCAGCCGTGAACTGGTCATCGAGGTGACCGGCCGGCAGTCCTTCATCGGCTCCCCCGCCACCGTCGCCGGGCAGATCGACCACTTCGTGCAGAACGACGCGGCCGACGGCTACATCCTCGTCCCGCACCTCACCCCGGGCGGCCTGGACGAGTTCGTCGACCGGGTCGTCCCGCTGCTCCAGGAACGCGGGGTGTTCCGCACCGACTACACCGGCCCGACCCTGCGCGACCACCTCGGCCTGCCGGTACCCGGCCGACGCTAGGGTCCGTCTTCGAAGATCAGATCCAGAGCAGGGGCCCGGACCAGGAACAGCGGATCGGGTCCGGAGCAGGGATCAGATCTCGTACACCGCGCCGGCCCGGGCCAGCTCCACCGGGCCGGCGTACGCGGCGGCGGCGTCGCGGCGGTTGCGCTCGGCGTCGGTCCACGGCGGGATGTGGGTGAGCACGAGCCGGTGCGCCCCGGCGGCGGCCGCGTGCTCACCGGCCTCCCGGCCGTTGAGGTGGACGGCCCGGTAGGTGTCGCGGCCGTCCAGGTAGGCGGCCTCGCAGAGGAACAGGTCGGCGTCCCGGGCGAGTTCGACCAGCTCGGGGCTCTCACCGGTGTCACCGGAGTAGACCAGCGCGCGGCCGTCGTGCTCCAGCCGGAAGGCGAAGGCGTCCACCGGGTGGTTGACCTGCGCGACGGAGACCCGGAACGGGCCGAGCCCGAAGCTGCCCGGAGTGAGCGTGCGGAACTCGAACACCTCCTTCATCCCGGGGTTCTCCGGCATGTCGTACGCCCGGGCGAGCCGCTCGGCGGTGCCGGCCGGACCGTACACCGGGAGCAGGTCGGGGCAGCCCTCGGCACGGTAGTTGCGGGCGACCCAGTAGGCGCACAGGTCGACGCAGTGGTCCGCGTGCAGGTGGCTGAGCAGGACGGCGTCGACCTCGTAGAGGCCGGTGTACTTCTGCAGCGCGCCGAGCGCGCCGTTGCCGAGGTCCAGCACCACGCGGTAGCCGTCGGCCTCGACCAGGTAGCTGGAGCACGGCGAGTCGGCGGACGGGAAGCTCCCCGAGCACCCCACCACGGTCAGTTTCATCCGAGCCCCTCCGCCCCGACACGTCCTGGCTGCTGTTGGCGTACGACATGGAAACAGCATGGAAAACAAGCATGGAAAACGGCAGGCCGGGCCGGTGGACCGGCCGGTAGCACTGCGTTGGTGTGTCGAGGGTAAGGGCGGAGCAGCACTTTGCCCCCGTCCCCGTGCCGGGCTGTGGCTGGAATCACCCAGACCGCCGGGGCGGGGGCCGCGGCGCCGGATCAGCGGTGCCGGGGGCGGTTGCGGGCCCAGGTGCGGATGGTCGCGGGGTACCAGCGGGGGTGTCCGCTGCCGTCGATCACGTCGGGGTCGGGCAGCAGTCCGTGCCGCCGGTAGTTGCGGACGGTCTCGGGCTGGACGTTGATGTGCCGGGCGATCTCGGCGTACGACCACAGTGCGTCGCTGTTCACGAAGGCACCTCCGGGGGGACGGGGGCGGACGTTCGTGGGGCAGCCTTTCCGGACGGCACCGGGACGCAGGCCGCAGAACGGGCGTCGTGGCGGATCCGTGACGAACCGGGAGCAACGTACGGACAAATGCTCAACTGTCACGGCCGCCACGGTGGTGGCGTCCACCGGCGGCCCGGTACGGTTCGCGGCATGACTGGCATCTGGATCGTTCTCCTGCTGGCGGGCGTCGCCGTGCTGGCCGCCGTCGCGGCGGCGCTGGTCAGGCGCACCCGCCCCGCGTCCCGCCCGGCCGCCCCGACCCGCCCGCGGCCGCGCCCGCGCACCGGGGCCGGGCCGGAGCCGCAGGAGATCTGGTGGGCCGAGGTGCCGTTCGAGGACGGCCCGGGCGCCAAGGACCGCCCCTGCCTGGTGCTGCGAGTGCACGGCCGGACCGCCACCGTCGCGAAGATCACCAGCAAGCACCACGCCGAGCGCCCGGGCGTGCTACCGCTGCCGCCCGGTTCGGTGGGCGACCGGCAGGGCCGGGCCAGCTGGCTGGAGACCGACGAGCTGCGCGAGGTGCCGCTGTCGGCCTTCCGCCGCCGGGCCGGCACCGTGGACCGCCAGGTCTGGTCCCGGGCCCAGCGGGCGGTGTCGAACCAGGGACGCTAGGGCATCAGGCCCAGAGCTGGCCCTGCAAGGCCTCGACCGCCGCCTCGGTGGACTCGGCGGTGTAGATGCCGGTGGAGAGGTACTTCCAGCCGCCGTCCGCGACCACGAACACGACGTCCGCGCGCTCCCCGGCGGCCGCCGCCTTGCGGCCGACGCCGATCGCGGCGTGCAGGATGGCGCCGGTGGACACGCCCGCGAAGATGCCCTCCTGCTGGAGGAGTTCGCGGGTGCGGCGGACGGCGTCGGCGGAGCCGACCGAGAAGCGGGTGGTGAGCACCTCGGCGTCGTACAGCTCGGGGACGAAGCCCTCGTCGAGGTTGCGCAGCCCGTACACCAGGTCGTCGTAGCGCGGTTCGGCGGCGACGATCCGTACGCCGGGGACCTTCTCGCGCAGGTAGCGGCCGACGCCCATCAGGGTGCCGGTGGTGCCGAGGCCGGCCACGAAGTGGGTGACGGTGGGGAGGTCGGCGAGGATCTCGGGGCCGGTGGTGGCGTAGTGGGCGCCCGCGTTGTCGGGGTTGCCGTACTGGTAGAGCATGACCCAGTCGGGGTGCTCGGCGGCGATCTCCTTGGCGATCCGGACGGCGGTGTTGGAGCCGCCGGCGGCCGGGGAGGGGATGATCTCGGCGCCCCACATCCGGAGCAGTTCGCGCCGTTCCTCGCTGGTGTTCTCGGGCATCACGCAGACCATCCGGTAGCCCTTGAGCTTGGCGGCCATGGCGAGCGAGATGCCGGTGTTGCCGCTGGTGGGCTCCAGGATCGTGCAGCCGGGGGTGAGCCGGCCGTCGGCCTCGGCGCGCTCGATCATGTGCAGCGCCGGGCGGTCCTTGATGGAGCCGGTGGGGTTGCGGTCCTCCAGCTTGGCCCAGAGGGTCACCAGGCCGTCGTCGTTGCCGGGGACGGCGGCGGACAGCCGGGGCAGGCGGACCAGGGGGGTGTTGCCGACGGCTTCGAGCGGACTGTCGTATCGCAAGGGAGGCCTCCGGCCACGGCGGTGAGGGTGAAGAGGGGCGGTTCCCCCGACCCCGGCGCCGGCCCCGTTGCGCCACGGGCGGGGACGGTGCCGGGGGAACCGGGAGGTCAGCGGGCGCCGCCGGCCACGGCGGGCAGGATGGTGACGCTGTCGCCGTCGGCGAGGGCGGTGGAGATGCCCTCCAGGAACCGGACGTCCTCGTCGTTCAGGTAGACGTTGACGAAGCGGCGCAGCTCGCCGCCGTCGACCAGGCGGGCGGCGATGCCCGGGTGGCGGGCGTCGAGGTCGGTGAAGAGTTCCGCGAGGTTGCTGCCGTTGCCCTCGACGGCCTTGGCGCCGTCGGTGTAGGTGCGGAGGATGGTCGGGATGCGGACCTCGATGGCCATGGGTGCGCTCCTGTGCGAGTCGTGTGGGGTGGGTGGGCCGCAACGGGCGCGGCGGGGCGGAGGGTGCCCGGGGCTCGACGCCGCCGGGGAGGCGGCGGGGCCCGGGTGGGGCGGGGCGGCTCTCAGCGCGAGCGCGCGGGCGTGCCGGGACAGATCGCGCCGGCGTGCCGGCACAGGTCGATGTGCAGGCGCGCCACGAGGCGGGTGCCCGGGGCCTGGTTGCTCACATCGACGGAACGCATGGGCTCATCGTATAGATTCCCGGGCCCGCTCCGACATGCCCGTCCCGCGATCCGGATGCTTTCGTTTCCGATGCTGAGATTCCTCCGGGACGCCGGGGGCCCGCCGACCGCTCGGGGCGGGTCGGCGGGCCGGGTCCGGGTGGGTGCCGGTCAGGCCGGGTGGGCCTCGACGACCTGGACGTCTTCCTCCGTGATCTCGCCGTCCACGATGCGGAACGAGCGGAACTCGTAGGGGTCGTCCTCGGCGGCTCCCTCGGCGGTGGAGACGAGGACGTAGTGGGCGAACGGCTCGGAGGCGTAGCTCACGTCGGTGCGGGAGGGGTAGGCCTCGGTGGCGGTGTGCGAGTGGTAGACGATCACCGGCTCCTCGTCCAGGTCGTCCATCTCGCGGTAGAGCTTGAGCAGGTCGCCCGAGTCGAACTCGTAGAAGGTGGGCGAGCGGGCCGCGTTGAGCATCGGGACGAACCGCTCGGGCCGGCCGCTGCCGGCCGGGCCGGCGACCACGCCGCAGGCCTCGTCCGGGTGGTCGGCGCGGGCGTGGGCCACGATCCGGTCGCGGATCTCTCGGGTGATGGTCAGCATGTCGGCCAGGATGCCACGCCCTACCGGATGTCCGCCGGGGCGTCCGAGGCCCGGTCGCCGGGTGTCCGCCACCCGGTCGCGGGCCCGCGGACGCCCGGCCGCGCCGGGGGTGTCAGCCGCCGTTGCGGGCGTGCAGGTGGTCGTGGGCGGTGCCGTGGACGGACTCCGGGTTGCGGCGCTTGAGCACCTGGTAGCCGATCACCAGCACCAGCGCCCAGCCGGGGAAGACGTACAGCGAGATCCGGTTGTCGGCGTCCAGGGCGATCAGCACCACGACCATGGCCAGGAAGGCGAGGGCGGCCCAGCTGACCCAGGCGCCGCCGGGGGCCTTGAAGGTGGGCGGCGGCAGGTGGCCGGCCTGCCACGCCTTGCGGTAGCGGATCTGGGAGATCAGGATCATCGCCCAGGTCCACAGCCCGCAGACCGTGGCGACCGAGGTGATGTACTCGAACGCCCGTGCCGGGACGAGGTAGTTGAGGACCACGCCGGCGCCCATCAGCACACAGGAGATGGTGATCGCGAAGGCCGGGGTGCGGCGGCTGTTGAGCTTGGTGAGCTGCCCGGGGGCCTGGCCGCGCAGGGCGAGGTCGCGCAGCATCCGGCCGGTGGAGTACATCCCGGAGTTGCAGGAGGAGAGCGCCGCGGTGAGCACCACGAAGTTGATGATGCCGGCCGCGGCCGGGATGCCGATCTTGCCGAAGGCGGCGACGAACGGGCTGACGCCGGGCTGGAACTCCCGCCACGGCACCAGCGAGAGGATGACCACCAGGGCGCCGATGTAGAACAGCGCGATGCGCCAGGGCAGGGTGTTGATGGCGCGCGGCAGGGTCTTCTCGGGGTTCTCGCTCTCGCCCGCGGTGACGCCGACGAGTTCGACGCCCAGGTAGGCGAACATGACGATCTGCAGGGTCATCACGGTGGCGCCGATGCCCTTGGGGAAGAAGCCGCCGTCCTGCCACAGGTGGGTGATCGACGCGGTGTCACCGGCCTTGCTGAACCCGAGGGTGAGCACGCCGATGCCGATCAGGATCATGCCGATGATGGCGGTGACCTTGACCATGGAGAACCAGAACTCGATCTCGCCGAACAGCTTCACCGAGATCAGGTTGGCCGCGTAGAGGATGACCAGGAAGGTCAACGCGCTGGCCCACTGCGGGATGCCGGGCGCCCAGAACTTGACGTACACGGCGGCCGCGGTGGTCTCGGCCATGCCGGTGACGACCCAGAACAGCCAGTACGTCCAGCCGGTGACGTAGCCGGCGAAGGGGCCGAGGAACTCCCGGGCGTACTCGGCGAAGCTGCCGGAGACCGGGCGGTAGGTGAGGAGTTCGCCGAGGGCGCGCATGATCGCGAAGATCACCAGGCCGGCGACCGCGTAGGAGAGGATCAGGCTCGGCCCGGACTTGGAGATCGCGGTGCCGGCGCCGAGGAAGAGGCCGGTGCCGATCGCGCCGCCGATCGCGATCATCTGGATCTGGCGGCTGCCGAGCCCCCGCTCGTAGCCCTCTTCGTCCGGTTTCCCGTCGACCACCTGGTCGTAGGTCTGCTCGGCCATGGTCACCGTCCTGGTGGGTCTCGCTTGTGGGGAGAAGTCGTACCACGCCCGATCCGGATACCGGTGTTCATCTGAGCGATATTTGAGCATGTCCTGCTAGGTTTTGCCCGATTTATGCGAAAATGCCCCGGCCGATCGTCCGCATGCTGGACGGAACGGCCGGGGCTTGCCCGAAAGCGGGCAGGATCGCCGGACGAAGCGGAGGAAACCGCTCCACCGTCAGTCGGCGATCGCCTCCAGCAGCGACTCCTGGAGCGCCCCGAGCCACAGGTAGGCCATCACCAGCGGCTTGCGCTCGTCGCCGTCCGGCAGCCCGTAGAGGCCCTGCTCGTCCTCCTCGGTGATCTCCAGCCGCGCCCCGAGGGTCAGCCGCAGGTCGTTGAGCGCGCCCAGCCAGCGCAGGCAGTCGGGGGCCGGCAGCTTGAGCACCCCGCCGCCGCCCAGGCCGTCCAGCGACCGGACCACCTGGAGCGCGTCGTCCCGCTTGCGGGCCCGCAGGTCGAGCTCGGTGTAGCGGCGGAACTCGGCCGAGGCGGCCTGCGCCTCGGTGTCAGCCGGCGCGGCCGGGTCGCCGTAGGCGTCCGGGAACAGCCGGGCCAGCGCCGGGTCCGCGGGCGCCTCGCTCGGCCCCTCGGCGAACAGCGCCGCCAGCGGGTCGTCGCTCTCCCCGCCCGGGCCGGGGCCGATCAGCTCCAGCATCTGCACTTCCAGCGAGCGCAGGATGGAGGCCTCCACCTCGTCCAGCGCGATCGCCGCGCCACCATCGCCGGTGCTCTCGAACAACCCAGCCATCTGTATCGGTCAGCCCGTCTTCGTCGTCTTCGCCCGCACCGCCGGGGAGGCGGGCGGTCAGTCGGTCGCCCGGTCGGTCGTGCGCCGGAGGGGGGTCAGTCGTGCTGCAGCGTCGCCCACAGGCCGTAGCCGTGCATCGCCTGGACGTCCCGCTCCATCTCCTCGCGGGAGCCGCTGGAGACCACCGCCCGACCCTTGCTGTGCACGTCCATCATCAGCTTCCGGGCCTTGTCCTTCGGGTAGCCGAAGTAGGCCTGGAAGACGTACTGGACGTAGCTCATGAGGTTGACCGGGTCGTTGTGCACGATGGTCACCCAGGGCGTGTCCGGCTCCGTCACCGGCTGTCCTTCGACCTCCGGGCGCTCGATCTCCACGGGCGCGACACTCACCGGCAGGCCTCCTCGTTGCACACTCGTCCGTGACTTCTCACGCCCCATGCTGCCATCCGGGGGACACCCGGGCGATTCCGCCCCGGGTCGCATCCAGAGAAATCGTCACTCTGACGCTAAGTGGTAGTAGCATCATCCTCATGGACGCCACATCAGTGCGCGCGGCCGGTTCGACCGCGCTGCTCACCGACCGCTACGAGCTCACCATGCTGCAGGCCGCCCTGCGCAGCGGGGCCGCGCACCGCCGCTCCGTCTTCGAGGCGTTCACCCGACGCCTCCCCAGCGGCCGCCGCTACGGCGTGATGGCCGGCACCGGCCGGGTGCTGGACGCCGTCGAGAACTTCCGCTTCGACACCGCCCAGCTGGACTGGCTGTCCGAGCAGGGCGTGGTGGACGAGGACACCCTGCGGTTCCTGGCCGACTACCGCTTCCGCGGCGACATCCACGGCTACCCCGAGGGCGAGGTCTACTTCCCCGGCTCCCCCGTGCTCACCGTCGAGGGCAGCTTCGCCGAGACGGTGATCCTGGAGACGGTGATCCTCTCGACCCTCAACTTCGACTCCGCCGTCGCGGCCGCCGCCTCCCGGATGACCGCCGCGGCCGGCGGCCGGCCGGTGATCGAACTGGGCGCCCGCCGGGCCCACGAGCAGGCCGCCGTCGCCGCCGCCCGGGCCGCCTACGTGGCCGGCTTCGCCGCCACCTCCGACCTGGAGGCCGGCTACCGGTACGGCATCCCCACCACCGGCACCTCCGCGCACGCCTTCACCCTGGTGCACGACAGCGAACGGGACGCCTTCCGGGCCCAGATCGAGTCGATGGGCCGGGGCACCACCCTGCTGATCGACACCTTCGACCTGCACGAGGCCGTCCGCACCGCCGTCGAGGTGGCCGGGCCCGAACTCGGCGCCGTCCGGATCGACTCCGGCGACCTCATCCTGGCCGCCCACCGGGTCCGCCGTCAGCTCGACGAACTCGGCGCCGAGAAGACCCGGATCATCGTCACCTCGGACCTGGACGAGTACGCCATCGCCGCCCTCGCCGCCGCCCCGGTGGACGGCTACGGCGTCGGCACCAGCCTGGTCACCGGCAGCGGCCACCCGACCTGCGCCATGGTCTACAAGCTGGTCGCCCGCGCCGAGACCCCGGACGGCCCGCTCGTCCCGGTCGCCAAGCGCGCGGCCGGCGGCAAGACCAGCGTCGGCGGCCGCAAGTGGGCCGCCCGCCGACCCGACGCCGAGGGCGTCGCCGAGGCCGAGGTGGTCGGCACCGGGCCGATCCCCGAGGACCTGCGGCCCCACCTCGTCCAGGTGCCGCTGGTCCTGGCCGGCGAGACCGTCGGCCGCGAACCGCTGACCGCCGCCCGCGACCGCCACGTCCGGGCCCGGGCCGCGCTGCCGCTGTCGGCCACCCAGCTCTCCAAGGGGGACCCGGTCATCCCCACCGAGCTGATCGACTGACCGGCGGTCCGGTTGGCCGGCTGGATCGACTGACCGGCGGTCCGGTCGGCCGGCTGGCCGGCTGGCCGGCAGACGACCGGTTGGCCGACCTGCCGACAGACCTGCCGACTCCTGCGGAGCGTCGCGGACGGCCGCGCGGACCGGCGGTGGGCCGCCGGGCCCGAAGACGGGCCCCAAGCCTTCCGCCGCCGCGCGCCACTCCCTAGAGTCAGCCGTAGAGTTCCCCTGGAGTTCCTCCCCAGCCGTCCGGCGTTCGCGAGGGACCCGCCACCGGGGCGCACCCGCCCCCCACATCCGAGGATGCGAGCCATGCACCGGGCACTGATCGTCGTCGACGTGCAGAACGACTTCTGCGAGGGCGGCAGCCTGGCCGTCCCGGGCGGCGCCGAGGTGGCCGCCGCCATCACCGACCTGATCGCCGAGTCCCCCGCCGGCTACCAGCACATCCTCGCCACCCGGGACCACCACATCGACCCGGGCGGGCACTTCTCCGCCGAGCCGGACTACGTCTCCAGCTGGCCGGTGCACTGCGTGGCCGGGACCGAAGGCGTGGGCTTCCACCCCAACTTCGCCCCCTCGGTGATCTCCGGCGCGGTCGAGGCGGTCTTCGACAAGGGCGCCTACTCGGCGGCCTACAGCGGCTTCGAGGGGCTGGACGAGAACAACCGCGGCCCGGTGGAGTGGCTGCGCGAACGGCAGGTCGACGAGATCGACGTGGTCGGCATCGCCACCGACCACTGCGTCCGGGCCACCGCCCTGGACGCCGCCCGGGCCGGCTTCACCACCCGGGTGCTTCTCGACCTCACCGCCGGGGTGGCGCCGGAGACCACCGCCGCCGCGCTGGAGGAACTGCGGGCGGCCGGGGTCGAGCTGGTCGGCGCGCCGGTGGTCCGGCCGGCCTGAGCCGGACCTGCTGAGCCGGACCTGCTGGGCCCGGCCCGCTGGACCCGGCCCGCGCACGAGCGGTGCGGTCGGTGCGGTCGGTGCAGTCGGTGCAGTCGGTGCAGTCGGTGCTCAGACCACCATCAGCTCCACCACGTCCGTCCCGCCCGCCCGGTAGGCCTCGCGCAGCTCGCCGCCGACCGCCTCCGGGTCCGCGGCCAGCCGGGCGCCGGAGACGTACACCACCCGGATCCCCAGGTACTCCATCCGGTGCTGGCCGCCGCGCACCCAGGCGGCCTCGCCCTCGCTGACGCAGCGCAGGTCCGAGTCCACCTCCACCGCGACGCCCTGCTCCGGCCAGTAGAGGTCCGGGACACCGATGTAGGTGCCGCCGCGCATCCGCAGCTCCGGGGCGACCAGCGGGGCGGGCAGCAGCCACTCGTCCACCAGCCGGTCGACCCGCTCCAGCACGAACTCCCGCTCGGCGGCCAGGAGTTCGTCCAGCGCAGCCCGCACCCGGGGCTCCCCGGTCAGCCCCGACTCGACCAGCTCGGCGGCCAACTCCCGTACCGTGCAGCGGTTCTCCGGGCGGGCGACGGCCTCCCGGAGCACCTCGCGCACCGGCACCGGGGCGTCCACCGGGAGCCCGTCCGCCGTCCACTCGGCCAGCGCGTCGGCGACCGCCCGGGCCACCGGTGCGCAGGCCAGCCCGTGCACCGAGCGGGCCACCAACTCCCGTTCGGTGCGCCGGATCCGCACCTCGCCGGCGTCCTTGAGCCGACGCTGGCGGGGCACCAGGACGTCCACCCCGGTCACCGCGGGCAGCCGGGGCACGGCGGCGAAGCCGTACAGCGCCAGCGCGGCCGCCCCGGTGATCACCGCACCCTCCCGGCGGCCCTCCTCCCGGCCGTTCTGCGCCGCGTACAGCAGCGCGGCCCACATCCGCTGCTCCGGGGTGGGCTCGCCGGACTGGAGCAGGTAGACCCTGGGCAGCAGCCGCTGCCAGGGGCCGCCGTGGCGGCAGTGCTCGGTGATGACCCGGGCCGGCACGCCCCGGGCGCGCAGCTGGCTCGCGGTGACGACGTTCTGCTGACGCTTCGCCAGCTCCTCCAGGGACGGCGGCGGCGAGGGGATCCGGTAGCTCATGCGCGCCCCTCGACGAATCGCTCACTACGTTCGTTCATGCGCCCACCATCCCCAACCGCCACGCCCCCCGTGCCACTGCCTGACGCACTGTTACTCAACCGTCGCGAAACCGGGATCAGCCTGCACTAAAGTCCTCATACCCTCACTCATTTGGAGTAAATGACGTTCATATGGCTATCGGGTTTGATCGGAAACGATCGCCGACCTGGTCGTCTGACCCAGAGTGATCAAGGGCATACGGCGAGGGACCCCCGGGGCGTCAAACGCGCTTCCGGGATTGCCTAGGCTTACGTCATGTCACGTGACGAGACCGCCGGCCTCCGCGCGGCCCAGCTCCGCCTCGGCCGTCTGCCCGGGTACGTCCGCCGCCCGGATCCGGCCCGCCGCAGCGGCGAGAAGGGCCATACGTACAAGAAGGGCTGGGAGGTCCGCTTCACCGCCCGGAGCGAGGCCGAGATAGCAGAGATCCGCGACCTCGTGGTCGCCGCCGGGTTCGCCCCGGCCAGACCCTTCTTCAAGGGCCACCAGCTCATCCAGCCGGTCTACGGCATGGCCGCCGTCCAGGCCTACCTGGCCGCTAGACAGGCGGCCGAGGAACACGCCGAACGGGCGGAACTCGGGCGCCGACGACGCGCGGCGGGGGCGCGCGCGGGCGCGACGCACGCCGGAGGGGCGCACGCTGCCGGGCAGCACGCCGTCGGCCATGCGGCGAACGGGTATCCGGCGGGCGGACACCAGGCGAACGGCCACCTCGCCAACAGCCACCCGACGAACGGACACCAGGCCAACGGGCACCAGGCCAACGGACACCCGACCAACGGGCATCCGGCCAACGGGTTTCCGGCGGGCGCACACGCCACAGCCGGTCACCCCTCGGCCGCACAGGCCACCGCAGCGCCCGGCACCCACCGGTGCGAGCGCGAGGAGGCCGCCGCCGGAGCCGCCGCGGCTGCCGCGGCAGCGGCCGCGACGGCCGCCCAGCTGGCCCGGCGCCGGGCCGTCGAGTCCTTCCCCGCCCAGGTCGAACGCGGCAACACCGCCGACGACCTGATCGCCCCCACGGAGGCCCGGCCGACCCCCTGACCGGGCGGCACCTCCCCGCCCCGATCCGCGCCCCGGTCGCCGCAGGCCGCCGGGGCGCTTTCGACGTACACCCCGCCACCCGGCCCGGCGCAACCCCCGTCGTGAGCGCGGTTGCGCAGACGGTTGTGCAGCCCCGGCTTCGCGCCCTGGGCGTGGACGCCGGACCCGGCAGGCCCTACGGTGGCACCTCAACTGCCGTGCGACCCCTGCCGTCCCACACCCCCTGACCAGCTGCGACACGCTCGAACCCGCGCCCCCGCACCACTGTGCAGCACTCCCCCGGCCGGACCCCGGCGGCCCCGGTCGACCCACCACCAGCCCTCGACCTGCCCTCGACCGGCCCTTCACCGGCCTCCACCGGCAGTACCGCCGCCGCGCCGCACCGCCCGTCACCGGAACCGGACGCGCCGCAGCGGGTTCCAGGCATTCCATCGGATTGGTCACCCAGCGCACCGAGGGCCTACCGTAGAGTGAGCACAGATGATCGACCGTCAGAAACCCATCTCCCCTTCCGAGAAGACGAGATGACCAACCGTCACACGAGCGCCGCCGAGCCACCCCCGGGGCCCGGCGAACCGGAGGACGTACCGCTGGAGTTCGCGGCCTTCTGCGAACTCCACCGCCCCCGGTACCTCAGCTACGCCCGGGTGTGGCTGACCGAGCACGCCGAAGCGGCCACCGCCGTCCAACAGGCGTTCGCCGAAATCGCCGTCCAGTGGCGGGAATTGCTCACCAGCCCCAACCCGACCGCGCTCGCCTGGCAGATCCTGCGCGGCACCGTCGCCGAACACACCCCGCAGGAGATCCCCGTCCCCGACCGCCACCCCGCCGACGACGACCTGGCGATCCTGCACTACGTCGTCGGCCTCGCCGCCCCCGAGATCGCCGACGTCATCGGTACCGACACCGCCAGCGTCGCGGGCCGGCTCCGGCGCACCATGCTCCGCGAGGCCTCCGGCTGGTGAACCGCGGCGACCGGGGTCAGACCCGCTCGCCCGTCACGTCGAACAGGTGGTGCACCGGGTCGTGGATCAGGTAGCGGGCGAAGGACCCGACGGTGAAGCGCGCCCCGTCGCTGCGGCTCCCGGTCCGCTCCCACTGCTCCCCCGACACCGCCCCGAACGCCGCCGCCAACGCCGCCGCGGCCTCCGCCAGCTCCTCGGCCACCACCTGCGGCCGCTGCTCCCGGTAGCGCTCGGCGACCGCGGTCTCGTCCTGGTCCCAGTTCGGGAAGAGCGGGCCGTCCTGGTCGAGCATCAGGTCCAGCCGGACCAGGAACAGCCGGAAGACGTCCCGGACGTGGCAGGCGTACTCCAGGTCCGACCACACCCCCGGAGCCGGCCGACGGCGCAGCCCGTCCTCGTCCCCCGCCAGCACCGCCAGCCAGGCCTCGGCGTTCGCCCGGACCATCGCGGCGACCTCCGCCGGGGCCACCGCCGGAGTGTCCAACCCGCAGTCGGGGCAGGCGCGTTCGAGCACCCAGGTCCAGTCCTTGGCGTCGGGGACGATCGCGTCCGGGGCGCTGGGGGCGGGGGTGCCCGGGGCGGAAGTGCTGGCGTCGACGAGGTTCGCGAGGTGCTGGTCAGGAGTGCTCATGGGCCCAGCATGGCCGCCCCGCACCCGGCCCCACCAGCGCCAAGGCCGCCAGCGACCGCCGAAATGCTGCCAGGCCGGCGCCCGTCCGATCGGCACCCGTCCGAGCGGTGCGCGGCACGATCAGCCCCGGCGCGATCAGCCCCCGGCCCGCTCGTACTCCAGCCGGGCCGCCAGCAGGCTGCCCAGGTTCTCCCGGCTCCACTCGCACACCGCGTCCATCGGCCCCAGCAGGGTCCGCCCCAACGGCGTCAGCGCGTACTCGACCCGCGGCGGATTCTCCGCGTACTCGGTCCGGACCACCGCGCCGTCCTGCTCCATCGAACGCAGCGACTCCGCCAGCACCTTCGCCGTGATGCCTGCCAACGGCACCCGCAGCTCCGAGAACCGGCGCGGCCCGCCCTCCAGGCAACGGATGATCCGCCAGGCCCACTTGCGGCTGCCCAGCACCGGCACCGACTGCACCGGGCAGTCGGCCGGGAAGAAGTCCGCCGGCAGCGGCGCCGGCCCGGTCTGCGTCATGCCCCGACCGTGCCCGCCGGACCGGCTCCGCGGCAGGGCGGCACCGGCCGTCGGAGCCGGTTCCGTTGAAGTAACCGGCACCCCCCGGTCTACCGTCACCGCACCGGCGGGCCACCACGCCCGCCACCGAACCGACCCGAACCGACCTGAACCGACCGACGGAGGCCCCCATGACCACCACCACGCCCCGGCAGCAGCACCGCGCGGACGTCATCGTCTACGGCGCGGGCGGGCAGGTCGGCCGCGCCGTGATCACCGAGGCCCGCCGCCGCGGCCTCACCGTCACCGCCGCCGTCCGCGACCCCGAGCGCCACGCCGACCTCGCCGACCTCGCCGACCTCGCCGGCGGGGGCGTCACCCTGGTGCGCTGTGACGTCACCGACCCGGTCGCCGTCGCCGCCACCGCCCCCGGACACCCCGCCGCCGTCAGCTCCGTCTACACCCCCGACACCCCGTCCACCGAGTTCTACCGCGCCGCCACCAGCGCTCTCGTCGACGGCCTCGGCCGCGCCGGCGTCCCCCGGCTGCTCAGCGTCGGCATCGCCACCACCCTGCAGACCGCCCCCGGCGTCGCCGTCCACGACGACCCCGCCTTCCCCGACGCCTACCGCACCTTCTCCCTCGGCCACTCCGCCGCCCTCGACCTGCTCCACGACTCCCCCGCCACCCTCGACTGGGTCGTCGTCACCCCGCCCATGGACCTCGACCGCACCGCCCCCGGCACCGGCCGCTACCGGATCGGCGGCCCCCACGTCCTCGGCCCCCGGATCGCCCAGGCCGACCTCGCCCTCGCCATCGTCGACCAACTCACCACCCCCACCCACCACCGGCAGCAGATCGCCGTCGCCGCATAAGCCCCGCACCGAAAATCCCGGCACGAACCGGCCCCACCGGGCATCCTGGGCACCATGGCCACGGACCTCTCAGCCCTCGCGGTGAAACCCACCCTGCACGGCCCCACCATCCGCCTCGTCCCCCTGGCGGCCCGGCACACCGACCCGCTGTGGGCGCACTGCACCGACCAGGAGACCAACCGGCTCACCGGCACCCGCACCGCCTTCACCCGCGACCAGATCGCCCAGTGGTGCGCCACCCGCGCCGACCACCCCGACCGGCTCGACCTCGCCGTCGAGGACCCGACCACCGGCCGCTTCCTCGGCGACACCGCCCTCACCAACGTCGACCCGGACAACAACTCCGCCGACTACCGGATCGCCCTCACCCCCGACAGCGTCGGCCGCGGCATCGGCACCGAGACCACCGTCCTGGTCCTCCGCCACGCCTTCGCCACCGTCGGCCTCCACCGCATCCACCTCGACGTCTTCGAGTACAACGAACGCGCCGCCCGCGCCTACACCAAGGCCGGCTTCGTCCTCGAAGGCCGCGCCCGCCAGGCCCACCACTGGGACGACCGCTACTGGGACGTCCTCCACATGGCCGCCCTACGCGACGACTGGCTCAGCACTCACTGACCGCCCCCACCGTACGGCGCCCCCTCAACCCCCCGCCGCCGCAGCACCACGGCCACCACCGCCCCCACCACCACAACACCGACCGCACCGACGCCGATCACCAACCCACTGCCGCTGGTGCCGCCTGACGTGGCCTCGGGTACGGCCGAGGGTTGGCCCGTCGCGTCGCTCTCGTCATCAGCGGGTGGCGCGCCCAACGACTCGGGCCGGTTCGCGAGCGGGTTCTCCTTCGGCCCGTTGTCCACCGCCGGATTCGGCTCCAGCGCCTTCTCCGGGGCGACGACCCCGTAGCCGTAGTGGACATTGGGCACCACTGTCCCATCCGGCGGGGGAGTGGCCGACTTGATCATCCTGTTGATCACCTGCCCGGCGGACAGGTTCGGGTACTTGGACCGAATGAGAGCCGCGGTAGCGGAGACGTAGGCAGTGGAGTCGGACGTACCGTTCCCGATCGCATAGCTCGTCAGGGATTTCGCCGAAGCACGGTAGATCTCCACACCGGGTGCGAGGAGCGTGAGTTCGGGACCGGGCTTGGAACTGCCCCACACCACCCCCTTGGCGTCCGCCGCCCCGACGGCCACCACGCCGGGAAAGGCGGCCGGATAGTTGACGCTCAGGTCCGCGACGCTGTTGCCGGCTCCCCCGACCAGTACGGCGTCCTTCGACACCGCGTACTCCACCGCTTTCCGGGCCTCAGAGTCGAAGTGGAACGGTCCCCCGACGGACATATTGATGACCGTCGCACCGTGGTCCACCGCAAAACGAATCGCCGCCGCCAGATCGTTCTGCTCCGGCACAGGACCGCCGTCGCTCGTTCTCACCTTCACCGGCAGGATCTTCGCTTTGGGGGCCAGCCCCATCACTCCGGCCTGGGTACCGTGCCCGTGCCCCGCGATGAGACTCGCCATCCCGGTTCCGTGACCGTCCGTGTCAGTACGCCCGTCCGACTTGGCACCGGAGAAATCGGCCCCGGGAAGCACCTGCCCCGTCAGGTCCTGGTGCTCCGAGTTCACCCCGCTGTCGATCACCGCAACGACGACGCCCTCGCCCTGACTCACCGGCCAGACCTTCGTCTCGGCCTCGAAGGTCTTGAGAGCCCATTGCTTGTCCCTGACCTCATCGGCCAGAGCCGCCGGCGCGGCGACGGCCCAGACCAGCGCCCCAGCCGCAAGGACCGCCGTACCACGTGCCAACGAGCGGCTCGTCAACCCCGGTCACCCCACTCAACGAGGCATCCTGCAGATCACCGACCTGCGGGATGCGATCAGATCACCCGGCCGTTCACGGACCGGCCCTCATTCCACCACGTTCGGATTGGCCGGCTTGTCCGACGCCCAGGTCTCCTCGTCCTCAACGAGGTAGTCCGGCCGCTTACCGTCCTTCCCTCGGTTCTTCCTACCGCGCTGTGCCTCGCTCAGCGGGATGCCTGGCGACATGACACCTGTACTCCGGGCTCCGACCTCCCCACCCAGGCGGCTACGCGCGCCCAACCCGGACCCTCCTTCCGTGAAGGCCTGCTTGCCCCGTACTCCGGAAATGGGCGGAATCGTCTCGCCGACGGCTCCCCCGGGCCGGGCCAGCGGTCCAGCGAGCTGTCTGGCCCCGGCCGCTCCTCTTCCTCCGGCTCCGATACCTGGATGGACCTCACCACCGATCCCGGTAGTTCGGCCACCTCGAAGACCCGGCCCCTCCACCGGAGCCGCGCCACTCGAAAATTCCTTGGCGCCAAAGCCAGAACCAGCAGGAGAGCCCTGCACCGACGGTCCTGGATGGACAGCAGTCGTCCGCTCACCGCCGCCCCCGATCGGTCCGCTGCCGGGAGCCACGGTCGGCGGAACATTCAAGCCGGACGTCTGGGTCCCGGAGGTGACCGGACTCGGCGCACTTCCGCCCTGTCCGGGCATCGGCGTACCCGAGATGCCCGCGCTGGAAGTACGCCCCGTGGTTGGCGGCGATTTCGGGAGCGCCTGTGCCACTCCTCCCCTGATCCCGGAATCGGTCGGAGCCGCTGTCCCCTTGACCGCGGGGCGGGCCACCATCGGAGGCTGCGACTTCGGCCGCGTTGACGTGGCGCCGGCTGCCGACCGCGCCGACGCCCCTCCGGTCCCGAACGAAGCACCTGAGACGACTGCGGCCACTGCAGCCGCCGCCCCCGTCGGGTCGGCCTGCGGGCTGGCGTCTCGACTGTCGTCCACCGGCGGTCGTTGAAGGGACGGCGGAGCCTTCAAGGCAGGTGTCGCGATGCGGTAGTGCATCGCGAGGGTCTGCATGACGGCTGCCGCTTCGGCCTTCTTCTGGTCCGTGAGCTGGATGTGGTCGTCCTCGCTGCTGAAGAAGTCCCCGACCTTGTCCTTGAACTGGTCCCAGCTGCCCGGTTCCTCGGGCATGGTGCGCTTGGCCGTCGCCATCGCCTCGGACATGTTGTGCAGCGTGTTGGCCGCGTCGTTGGCGTACGCGGCGGCCTCGTTGATGTTGGTGGCGAGGGTCAGCATCGAGGTGTGGAAGGAGTCGCTGGTGGTGCCCTCCCAGGAGGTGGCCGCCTCGGTGCTCACGTTGGTGAGGGTCTTGCGGATCTCCTTGAGCGTGGTCGCCGCCTTGCGCCAGGGGTCGCCGGCGGCCATCACCGCGCCGGGGTCGAGGGCCTGTGCCATCGTGCGGAGATCGGCATGGCTGTACTTGGTGAAATCGGTGTAGGTCACGGGTGGTTCACCTCCGGTCGGGCGATCGGTCAGATGGTGGCGTTGCCACGCCGGGACGGGACCTGGTTGGCCTGGTACGCGACCTGGCTGGTCGACGAGGGATCGGACACGGACCAACCGTCGCCGGCCAGCTTGAGCTTCGTGCCCACGTGCTGGTCCTGCTCCTCGTAGTTGGTCGCGGTGAGTTCTGCCTTCTTCTGGGCCTGATCGATCGCCTGCTGGAGCTGGTTCAGCACGTCCCGCAGGGCGTCCCGCATGGTGCTGTAGCGGCCGTGGATCTCCGTCGCCTCCGCGAAGGTGCCGAAGGCGGTCTTGCCGATGCCGCTGCGTCCGTGGGTGGTGCTGCCGTTGGCGTCCTTCTCGAATTCCTTCAGCAGCAGCCGTACCTGCCCGGCGAACGTGCGCAGTTGCTCGATCTCGACCCGGTAGCCCTGGTTGGCCCCGCCGGTCGAGCCGGTCCCTGTTCCCATTGCGGCGCCCCCCGTGCGTCCGTTCCTGGCCTTCGGGGCCCGGGCCCCGGTGTCCCATGTCTAACACACCGGGTCGGAACCCCGCCCGGTGCACGGTCAGTTCGAGGGCGTCCTGGTCTGCAGGGCTTCGGCGAGGGCGCGGCGGCAGAGGGAGTCGGCGTGCCGGGTGGTCTCGGGTTGGCGGTAGCGGCGGGCGAGGTCGAGGGTGGTGCGGACGGCGGTGTCGAGGCCGATGCGGTGGCCGACGGAGACGTAGACGGGTTTGACGCCGGGCTGGGTGCGCACCGCGCGGCCGACCTCTTCGCCGGTGACGGGGTCGGTGAGCGGGGTCCAGGAGCCGCGTGCGGCCTCGGGGTCGTGGTGGTCGAAGGTGAAGGGGGTCTTGGCGACGCCGAGGGTGCGCAGTCCGGTGAGGACGCCGAGGTGGCTGGCGAGGCCGAGGCGGCGGGGGTGGGCGAGGCCGTAGCCGTCGCAGACGACGGTGTCGGGGGTGCGGGTGAGGGCGGCCAGCGCGTCGAGGACGGCGGGGAGTTCGCGGAAGGCGAGCAGTCCGGGGACGTAGGGGAAGGCGATCCGGCCGACGGCGGTGGCTTCCTCGACGACGTCCAGGGTGTCCCGGTCGAAGAGGACGGCGGCGGCGACGACGAGGTCGTGGTCGTCGTCGTAGGCGACGTCGACTCCGGCGATGAGCGGGCCGGGGGTGCCGTCGTCCTGGGCGCGGACGAGCGGCCGCAGTCGTTCCTGTTCGGCGAGCGCCTGGGCCTCGGTGGTGGGCCAGTCGGTGGGGATGGGCACGGTCGGTTCCCCCGGGTCTGCGTGGTGTCGGACGGGTTCCACCGTACCGAGGGGTGCGGACGACCCCGGGGTGAGCCCGTGCGCCCCCTGTGCCCCCGGCCTCGCGGGCTAGCCTGGTCGTGCCGAACTCCCCTGCCGGGTAGGACTTCTGGCACCGGCATCATTCCCGCCCGTTTCCCCCGACGTGCGAAGGACCCCCCGCCATGCCACGTCCGTCCGCTGCCCAGTTCTGCCTCGGCTCGTTCACCGTCGTCGCCACCACCGTGGCGCTGCTGGCCGTCTCGGGCGCCTCGGGCGTCCTGGAGGTCGCGGTGCTGGTGGGGTTCGCGCTGGCGCTCGGCACCGTGGTGACGGTGCTCTCGGTGGCGGTGTCCGCCCGCTCGGCGGCGGTCGGCGACCGCTCCGGGGCCTCCGCGGCCGCTGCCGGGCGCGAGTACGCCCGGCAGCGCTGATCCGCCGATCAGCTGATCGACGGGCCGACGGATCAGCGCTGTCGCGGTCAGATCTCGGTGGTGACCACGACGGTCTTCGCGGCCTTGTCGTGGAGGCACTGCCGGTAGGGCTTGTCGAAGACGCCGAAGAGGCCGTCGATGACCCACCACACGGCGGCGCAGCAGAGCACGGCCGGGAGGATGTAGACAGCGGCCCGGGTCCACGCGGCGGACTGCGTCGGCGAGTTGCCGTCGATCAGCATGGCGACGCGGATCTTCATGGCCTTCTTGCCGAGGGTCTGGCCGTCCCGGCTGAGCATCAGCGCCTCGTAGACGAGGTAGACGGCGCAGCCGAGCCAGAAGGCCTCGGTGGTGCCCTCCCGGGTGCTGAGGTCGACGAAGGGGCCAATGACGATGACGCCGATGGCCTGCATCAGGACGTAGTCGATGAGGCGGGCGACGATCCGCTTGGGCCAGGTGCCGATCGGCGGCATGCCGGGGACGGGTCCGCCGCCGGGGGTGCCGTACGGGGCGGAGCCGGGGCCGTGGCCGGGTGGGGGCTGGTCGTAGGGCTGCCCGCCGTAGGGCGTTTGGCCGTAGGGGTTCTGACCGGGGGTCGGTCCGCCGTAGCTGCCCTGGTAGGCGCCGGGGCCCTCCCCGGGGGCGCCGGACGGGGCGGGTCGTGGCGGTTCGCCGTCCGGCGTGCCGCCACCCGGGGTGGGGGGCTGCTTGTCGAAGGAGGGCGGACCGCCCCCCTCCGGCTGGGAGCCTGAGGGGTCGTGGGTGCTCATCTCCCGAGTAGAACATCGAGGATTCTCAGCCTTTGGGACATTTTGTCCGTTTTGCTGTCACGCAGCTCGATCGGCGACCCGGCGAACGCCACCCGGGCACCCGGGACCGCAACGGCCGGCTCAGCTGCGGACCACCCTGGTCCGGGCCGCCCGGTCCTGCCAGCCGCGCCGGGCCGACCGGTCGAACACCGGCCAGACCAGGCCGAGCAGCAGCACCGTGCCGAGCTGCCGGACGACCCACCGCAGCAGCGAGCGGCCGAGGCTCAGCCGGGCGGTCCGTCTGCCGGGGGCACCGGCGTCCACCACCCGGATCCGGGCCAGCCGCTTGCCGAAGGTCTGGCCGGTCCGGGCGATCGGCAGCACCTCGTAGACGAGGCTGACGAACACCAGGATGCCGAGCAGGGCGGCGACCTTGGCCAGCACCACGTCGTCGACCAGCCAGACCTGCACGTGGCGGCGGGCGAGGGAGCTGGCCATCCTGGCCTGGTCGACCTTCTGCTGGAGGTGGTCGGAGACCGAGCTGCCGAGCGGGATCCCGGCCGCGACGGCGACCACCAGCAGCACCGCGGTGTCCACCGCCCGGGCCGCCAGCCGCCGCCCCAGCCCGGCGGGCACCAGGGGCGCCGGGGATGCCGGTCGGCGACGGGCGGCGGACTCCCGGGCCGGCCGCACCACCGGCAACGCGGCGACGACGGCCGGGACCGGCGAGGACCCGGGCCCGTCCCCCGCTCCGGGCCCGGCCGCCACTTCGGCCACCACCTGGGCCGCCGGTTCGACGGCCGCCCCGGCGGTCGGCGCCGCCACCTCGCGGACCGCGCCCGTCATGGCGGGCGCGACGGCCACCGCCACCTCCACGGCAACCGCAGCGCGCTCCCCCTCCGCACGCCCCTCTTCCTCCTCGAGCGCCCCCGGAAGTACCCCCCAGGACACCCAGCGCGGGGCCCCACCGGTCTCCATCAGGCCCCGCTGCGCCCGCGGATCGGCCTGCCACCCCGAGGCTCCGGCGTCGGCACCGGCACCGACCTCGGCGGCCCCGGCCACCCCGGGAGCCTCCTCCAGCGCGGGCTCGACGATCCGGAACACCGGCCCGCCGATCACCTCGGCGACCCGCGGCCCGACCACGAAGGACGCCCCGCCCGTGGTCTGGTCCAGGTACACCGGCCCGGTGTCCCCCGCCCCCGGAGCCTCCCGCCCGTCCAGCACGGGCACCACCGGCACCGGCCCCGGCGCAGAACCAGGCACGGACACCGGCACAGAAACAGGCACCGGCACCGGCACGACCAGCGGCACCGGCGACTCCGACCGCGCCGGCGGCACCGGCACCACCGGCGGCGGCACCACCCGCGCCGCCGCGACGTCGGGGGCGGGGGCGGGGGCGGGCCGCCGGGTGGCGTACCGGGGCGGCTGCAGCACCTCGCCCTCGACGGGGGCGGGCCGGCTGGTGCCCGGCACCCAGGCCGAGCCGCCCCAGTAGCGGACGAACCCGGGGATGGACGGGTCGGCGTAGTAGCCGGGCTCGGGTGCGACGGCCGGGTCGCCGCCGGCGGCGAAGGAGCGGTCCGTCATGGGGGTCTTCTCTCCTGTCGGGCCTTGACGAGGGCCGTTGAGGGGCGGGCCTCGGCAGATCCAAAGATCGAAACGTGGTCGGAACCGGGTCGGTCCGAGCACAGGGCCACGCCGCGCCCGCGCACACCCCGGGGCGTACGGGGCGCTCGGGGCACGTGGGGGCGCCACCGAAGGCGGACAGTCGCCGGACAGTTACAAAGAGTAGTACCTCGCCGGAGCCCCCAAGGAAAGTTGACGATTCCCCGGACAGCGGAGGCCCGCCCGGGGTAGGGGCCCACGCGCGGCGGGACCGCCACACCCCGCCGCCCGAAACTTCCCGGAGAAATCCCGGAAACGTGTGTAAGAACCGGCGCGGACCGCCCTCTCAAAGGTCACAGGGCCCGGAAGCGGGCACGAACCGAAGGCAGAGAGGAAGACGATCATGGACCGCCCCGTCAGCGTCGTGGAGCACGAGCTGGAGCTGAACCTGGTGCTCTCCCCGGAGCACAGCGTCCCCGTCCCGGCCCGGCTGACCTACGGCAGCCACGACCCGTACGCCGTGTACATCACCTTCCACCTGGACACCGGCTCCCCGGTGACCTGGGTGTTCGCCCGCGAGCTGCTGGTCGAGGGCACCTTCCGCCCGTGCGGCCAGGGCGACGTGCGGATCTGGCCGACCCGTTCGGGCCGGCGCAGCGTGCTGTGCATGGCGCTGAGCTCCCCGGCCGGGGACGCGCTGCTGGAGGCGCCGCTGCCGGTCGTCGCGGCCTGGCTGGAGCGGGCGCACCGGCTGGTCCCGCCGGGCAGCGAGCTGGCCGCCCTCGACATGGACGGCTCGCTCGCCGAGCTGCTCGCGTAGACGTGCGGGCCATGCGGGTCGTGCCGGTCGTGCCGGTCGCACGCCGCAACGTACGGAGCGTACGGAGCGTACGGAGGCTGCGGAGCGTACGGAGAGCCCCCGCCGGCTCAGCGGGCCGCGGGGGCCTGCTGACGACCGCGGGCGGCGTCCGGGCCGCCGTCGCCGTCCCGCTGTCCGGGCAGCCGGACCAGCGGGGCACCGGCCGAGCGCCGACGTGCCCTTATCCGGATGGCGGCGGCGAGCAGGAAGCAGAGGCCGACCCACGGATAGATCGAGGTCGGCAGCTGGTTCAGCGGTGACATGTGGAGCACGGCAGCGCCGACCGGCTTGGCGGCCCACATCGCGAAGGACAGGAAGGCCAGCAGGGTGGCCCAGAACGCGGCCCGCCAGCGCAGTCGGCGGACGCCGGCCGGGCGGGCGCGCTCGACGGAGGCCTCCGCGGCGAGCAGCACGAGGACCGGCACGCACCAGACCCAGTGGTGGGTCCAGCTGATCGGCGAGATGAGCACGGCCGTGACGGCGGTGACGCAGAAGCCCCAGGCCTCGGCCCGGGGCAGCCAGCGGCCGCTGCGGACGGCCCAGGCGGCGACGGCGAGGCCGGCCACCGCGACCAGGCCCGCCCCGAGGGTGGCGAGGAAGCCGGGGTCGGCGCTGTGCAGCAGCCGGGCGAAGGCGCCGCGCAGCGACTGGTTGTCGACGATCTCGGTCTTGCCGACCCGGGAGGAGTCGTAGAGGTACTTGGTCCAGAAGCCCCAGGTGGCGTCGGGGAGGAAGAGCGCGCCGATCAGGAAGGTGCCGAGGAAGGTGAGGCCGGCGGTGAAGGCGGCCCGGACCCGGCCGGTGATCAGCAGGTAGACGGCGAACAGGCCGGGGGTGAGCTTGATGCCGGCGGCGATGCCGATCGCGATGCCCTTGCTGCGGTGGGCGTCGGACCGGGTGAGGTCCCAGAGGATCAGGCAGCCGAGCGCGAGGTTGATCTGGCCGTACCGGAGCGTGGTGAAGACGGGTTCGAGCCAGACGCCGAGGCCGGTGATCAGGACCACACCGATCGGCCGGAGTTCGCGGCGCGGCCAGCCGACCAGCTTGAAGGACAGGTGGGACATCAGCGCGAGCAGCCCGAGGTTGCCGAGAGTGATCACCACGCGGAGGACGGGGATCGGCAGCCAGGTGGTCGGGACGAACAGCATGGCCGCGAACGGGGGGTAGGTCGCGGGGAGGTTCCACTCGGTGACGCGCAGCGCGTAGAGGTCGGTGCCGTTGGCGACGGCGGCGCCCTCGGCCCGGTAGACGATCATGTCGACCATCGAGGTGTGGACGAAGTGGCGGACCACTGCGTACACGACCAGCGACAGCAGCGCCACGGACGAGGCGATCAGCATCGGGCGGCGAGGGGCCTCACGCACTGCGCGCACGGGGGCACCGAGCGCGACGCGCAGCCGGTCGGACAGGGGAGCGGGCGACGGGGCGGATACGGTCCGCACCGGGCTGCGCTCGTCTTGTACCGCTGTCACCTGTCCACTCCGTCCACCGCTCGGCCAACCAGCGACGATACCGGATGCGACCCATCCCGTCCTGGGCGCGATCGACTACTCGCAGTGACGACAGTGCCCCGACCGACAGTGCCCCGACCGACCGTGCCCGGCTGCGGGCTGAGCACGGGCGGCCGGGGCGGTCCGAGGGGCCGGAGCCCGGCGCGGGGGCCTCAGCCGGTGTAGCGGCCGAAGGCCCGGGTGAAGTCCAGCGGCTGCTGGACGATGCTGCTGCAACTGGCGTCCGCGGTGGGCCTGGCGCCGCCGGCGCAGGCCTTGTCCCGGGTCCCGGACCACATGGCCAGCCAGGCGAGGTGCTTGCCGGCCGCGAAGTCGGCCAGCTGCTCGGCGTCGGCCACCGTGAAGACCTCGCTGGCGACGTCGTTGACGCCGATCATCGGGGTGACCGCGACCTTGCGCCAGGCGGCCGCGTCGTCCAGCCCCAGCACGCTCTTGACCTGGGCCTGGGTGGCGGTGGCCGCGGCGATCGCGTACGTGCCCATCCGCCCCTGCGGGTTGGGGGCGACGCCGTCGCCGAAGTCCATGGCCATGATGTTGACGGCACCGATCGCGACGCCGGCGGCCTTGGCACCGGCGACCAGGTCGACGCCGTCCTGGGTCAGGCCGGAGGGCAGCGCGGGCAGGGTGAAGGAGACGTCGAGCGGACTGCCCTTCGCGGCGGCCTCGCGCTGGAGCTGGGCGACGGCCTGGGCCCGCCGGGTGTTGGCGGCGGTGTCGGCGATCGCGCCGCCCTCGACGTCGAAGTCGAGCCGGGTCACGCCGTACGCGTCGATCACCGTGCGGTACGCGGCGGCCAGGTCGGCGGTGGAGCCGCAGGCCAGGGCCAGCTCGCTGCCGTTGGCGCCGCCGAAGGAGACCCGGACGTCGCCGCCGATCGCGCGCAGGGCGCCGATCTGGGCGGCCACCGCGTCGGCGGACAGGTCGCTGACCCCGCCCCACTTGGGTACGCAGCCGCCGCCGGAGACCACGAAGGCGAGGGTGAACCGCTTCACCCCGGTGGCCTTGGCGGTGGCGACCAGGTCGTAGGGCGGGTAGAGCGAGGTGTCGACGTACGGGGCGAAGCCGCCCCCGGTGCCGGCCGGGGGGACGGGCACACCGGTCGCCGTGGGGGTGGCGGTCGGGGTGGCGGTCGGCTTCGCGGTGGCGGTCGGGGTCGGCTTCCCGGTGGCCGTGGCAGTGGCAGTGGCGGTCGGACCGGCCGTCGCGGTCGCGGTGGGCGAGGCCGAGCCGGTGGGCGCCACGGTGGGGGTGGTGGTCGGGCGTCCGGAGGGGGTGGGCGCGGGGCCCTCGCCGGCCGTGCAGGAGGCGTTGTTGATCAGGCAGTTCCCGGGCTCGGCCTGCGCCGGGCCGACGCCCTGGGCGACGAAGCCGACCACCACGCCCTTCCCCGGGTCCAGCCGCTTGCTCCAGGCCTCCGGCCTGACGGTGACGTGCTGCCCGGCGACGGTGAAGGTGGCGTTCCAGAGCGAGTCGATCTTCGCGCCGGCCGGCAGGTCGAAGCTGAGCGTCCAGTCCTCGATCGGATCGGCGGCCGGGTTGGTGACCAGGTACTGGCCGGTGTAGCCGGCGTCCCAGCTGCTGGTCCGACTGTAGACGGCGCCGAGCGGGGCGGCGCTGGCCGAGGAGGCGAGCACCACCGTCCCGCCCGCGACCAGGGCGGCGGCGACCGCCGAGGCCCCGATGATCGTCCCCTTGCGGCTGCGCCTGCGGCGGCCGGAACGACGGGTGGGTCGGGTGGTCATGCGCGTTACCTCCGCGGGAGCCTGCGGTCGGCACCGTTCGCGGGTGCCTGCGGTCGGCCGCCGTCCGGACGGGCCGCGCACGGGTGCGCGGGGACGTCCCGGGCGGCCGGCCCGGCTCGGTCGGGTGACCGGCGCGACCGACGCTAGCCGCGCCCGGGGGCCGGAAACCGCGGGCTGAGCGAGGGGTGAAGCTCCCTTAGGCCGCAGTTAAGGAAGAGGCCCCGGAGGAGAAGGCGCCGGAGGAGGACGCCCCGGAGGAGAAGACCCCGGAGGAAGAGGCCACCCTCCCGACCCGCCGTCACTTCGGGAACAGCGCACCCCGGGTCCGCCGCCGTCCGGCCCGCGCGGGCGGGGCCTCCGTCGGGCGGGTGCGCAGCCGCAGCCTGGTCTCCGCGCCGCCGAGCACGGCGGAGCGGCCGAGTGCCAGGTCGCCGCCGGTCGACTCGGCGAGCTTGCGCACGATGTCCAGTCCGAGGCCGGTGGAGCCCTCGCCGCCGTGGCCCTCGCCGCGTTTGAGGGCGGCGGCCGGGTCGCTGTAGCCGGGCCCGGCGTCGCCGACCAGCACGATCACCGCGTTCTCGGTGGCCAGGACGTCCACCGAGAAGGCGGTGCCGACGGCGGTGTGCCGGAAGACGTTGCCGAGCAGGGCGTCGACGGCGGCGGCCAGGTCGCCGCGCTGGACGGGGACGGGCGCGGCGCGTTCGGCGCCGGCCAGTTGCCAGCGGCGGCCCTCGTCCTCGGCCAGCGCGGACCAGAAGCCGACCCGTTCGCGGATCACCTCGGCGGCGTCGCAGCCGACCGCGACGGCGGGCGCGTCCTCGGGGGCGCGGCGGGCGGAGCGGATGATCTGGTCGACCTCGCGCTCCAGTTGGGCCACCGCGTGCCGGGTGGCGTCGGCCGCGTCGCCGTCGCCGAGGGAGGCGGCGTTGAGCCGCAGCACGGTCAGCGGGGTGCGCAGTCGGTGCGACAGGTCGGCTGCCAACTCGCGTTCTGCCGCGAGGAGTTGGACCACCCGGTCGGCCATGGCGTTGAACGCGTTGGCGGCCTCGCGGAGTTCCTCGGGGCTGCCGTCGACCTGCTTGCCCGTCACCGGGACGCGCACCGCGAGGTCCCCGGCGCCCAGCGAGCGGGCGGCGGCGGCCAGCCGGCGGGCGGAGGCCACGATCCGGCCGCCCATCCGGTCGGCGACCAGCACCGAGAGGGCGACCAGGCCGAGCGCGACGGCGGAGAGCACCAGCCAGGCGGTGGCGACGCCCCGGGTGAGGTCGCTCTCGGCGACGAACACCTCGACCACGGCGGTCCGCCCGGTGTCCACCGCGACCGGCTGGAGCAGCGCGTAGCCGCCGGGCACCGCGACGGTGAAGGCCCGGCCCTGGTCGCCGGCCGTGGCCACGTCCGCCGCGGCGGCGCGCCCCTCCCCGAGGGTCGGCCCGTCGGGCCCGCCGGACCCCGCGGGCGCCCGAGCCCCTTCGACCCCACTGACCCCACCAGACCCGCTGGACCCACCGGCCCCGCCGGAACTGCCCGACCCCGCAGCCGCCCCGGCCCCGCCCGAGGCCCAGGACTCCCCCGCGGGCACCGGAAGGTGCACCGCCATCCGGCCCTGGCCCCCCGCGTCGGTGCTGGCCAGCGCACGGTTGACGGCGTCCTGGTCGGTGGTGATCGCCAGGGCCGGCCCGAGCGCCGCGGCCTGCCGCTCGGCGGCGGTGAACGCCCGGTCCCGGGCGGTCTGCTGGACCATCAGGCCGAGCGGGATGAGGAAGGCCAGCGCGACCATGGTGGTCCCGGCCACGGCGGCCTTGATCAGGGCCCAGCGCAGCGAGTGGGTGAACCGCTTCATGTCCGGTGCTCCGCGGGGCCCCCGGTCGCGGGGCCCGCGGTGGCGGCCTCCAGCCGGACCCCGACGCCCCGGACGGTGTGCAGGTAGCGGGGGTTGGAGGCGGTCTCGCCGAGCTTGCGGCGCAGCCAGGAGAGGTGGACGTCGATGGTCTGGTCGCCGCCGTAGGTCTGCTGCCAGACCTCGGCGAGGATCTCCTTGCGCGGTACGACCACTCCGGGCCGGGCGGCCAGGAAGGCCAGCAGGTCGAACTCCCGCCGGGTCAGGTCGAGCAGCCGCCCGTCCAGGACGGCCTCGCGCCGCTGGAGGTCGATGGCCAGTCCGCCGACCCGCAGCACCTGGGCGACGGGCGCGGTGCCGCCGCCGAGCCGGCGCAGCACGGCGGCCATCCGGGCGCTCAGGTGTTCCCCGGAGAAAGGTTTCACCAGGTAGTCGTCGGCACCGTCGTTGAGCAGTCGGACGATCTCGGCCTCGTCGTCCCGCGCGGTCGAGATGATCACCGGGACGTTGGTCAGTCCCCGGATCATCTTGAGCGCCTCGCTGCCGTCCAGGTCCGGCAGGCCCAGGTCCAGGATCACCAGGTCGCAGCCGACCTGGGCGACCTCCCGCAGCGCCTCCAGGGCCGTGCCCACACTGCGGACCGCGTGACCGGTGTCGGTCAGGTGGCGGATGAGCGCGGAACGTACGAAGGGGTCGTCCTCGACCACGAGCACTGTTGCCATGGCCCTGCACGGTACGCCATCGGCGGGCAGTGGTCTGTACCTCGGGGGTGGCTGCGCACGGCCTCCGGACATGGTGCAACTCCCCTGCCGAACACCGGGGGTACCCGTCACGACCTGCCCGGAAATGCGGCAGGATGTGCGGACGATGCGGAACGGACTGGTACAGCTCTGCGCCTGGGCGGCGGCCACCGGGGCGGCGGTGGCGCTGTCCTGGCTCGGCGTGCACGCCGTGCTCAGCGGAGCCGCGTTCGAGCGGCCCACCGCGCTGCCGCTGCCCTCCCCCAAGGTCGGGAGCACCCCGTACGGAGCGAGCGCCACCCCCAGCCGGACGCCGACCGGCGACGCACCCTCCCCGCCGTCCTCCCCGGCCACCAGCGCGGCCGCCACCGCCGCGCACGCCCCGGTCACCACCGCGGCCGCCCCGCCGACCAGGAAGCCCGTGCCCGCCGCCACCACCCCGACGTCGACGGTGAAGAGCTACCCCGTCCCCGGCGGCCGGGTCGCCCTGGACATCCGCGCCGACCGGGCCTCGCTGGTCTCCGCCACCCCGGACCCGGGCTGGCAGATGCAGGTCTGGAACGGCGACCAGTGGATGCGGGTGGACTTCACCAAGGACAACCAGGCCAACTCGGTCTTCGTCTACTGGAACGGCCACCCGCCGGTCGTGGAGACGGCGGTCCGCTGACCCGCCGCCGCCCGCGACCCCGGCACCGCACCCGCCGTACCGGTCACCGCCCGCGCGGGCGCCCCCGTCACCACCCCGCGAAGGCCTCGTACCCCGGCAGGTACGGCCCCGCGTAGCCCGACCGGTCAACCAGGGTGTGCCGGGAGCCGCCCGGCACCGCGATGGTGGCCAGCACCACCGAGCCGTACCGGTCCCGCACCTCGTACGGTTCGGCCAGCGACAGCGCGCCCCGGTCCACGGCGTAGTCGTACGCGTAGGGGACGTCCGGCACGCCGACCGCGAGGTCCAGCACCCCGTCCCCGTACCGCTCCAGGTGCGCCGCCAGCTCCCGGCCGCGCGGGCCGATCACCTGCACCGGCGAGGTGAGCACGATCCGCGTCCCGGGCCCGGCCAGCACGTAGGAGACCGCCTCCGGGTCACCGGTCCCCGGCCCGGCGTACGCCGTACAGCGCAGCCCGAGCGCCGCCAGGTAGCGGCGGGCCGCCCGCTCGGCGTCGCCGACCACGAACACCAGCGCGTCGGCGCGGCCGGGCGGCAGCGGCCCCGGGTCCTCCGGCCCCCCGGCCGGGCCCGCGGCGAGCAGGACGGATTCGGCGGCGGTGTCGGTCATGACGGCCCTCCCGGTAGGCGTACGGACCACCCGGCGCCCGGGGTGGGGCCCGGAGCACGGGATCGTGGCTGGAGGGTGGCGCCGGGCCGACCGACGCGCAACTGTTCCGTTTCCTCCTGGTCAAGCTGCGCCCCGGAGCGGGAGAATCGGCGGCACCGCTGTACAGAATGCCCACCGGAGGACCGAGCCGCGATGCCCCCCGCCCACTCCCCGAGCGCCCCGGGCTCCCCCGACCCGTCCGCCCCCCAGGGCGCCCCCGCGGCCCCGGCCGCCGCCGGTACCAGCACCGGCACCGGCACCGGCGGCGGCAACGACACCATCGACGCCCTGGACGGCCGGCTGATCCGGCTGCTCGCCGAGGAGCCCCGGATCGGCGTGCTGGAGTGCTCGCGCCGGCTCCAGGTCGCCCGGGGCACCGTGCAGGCCCGGCTGGACCGGCTGCAGGCCAAGGGGGTGATCAGCGGGTTCGGCCCGGAGGTGGACCCGGCCGCGATCGGCTACCCGGTGACGGCCTTCGCCACCCTGGAGATCTCCCAGGGCCAGGGCGCGGACGTGCGGGCGCACCTGGCGCGGGTGCCGGAGGTGCTGGAGCTGCACACGATCACCGGGATCGGGGACATGCTGGTGCGGATCGTGGCCCGCTCCAACGCCGACCTCCAGCGGGTGATCGACCGGGTGCTGGGCTTCGACGGGATCGTCCGCTCCTCCACCGCGATCGTGCTGGAGAACCCGGTGCCGTACCGGATCCTGCCGCTGGTGGACCAGGCGGCCGCCGAGTAGGACGGGGCGGCTCAGCAGCTGGGAACGCTGCCGCCGCTCTTCAACGCCTCGAGCGCCTGCACCGACTCGGCGAGCGTGCCCACCGGCACCAGCCGCAGCGTCCTGGGGGTGTTCACCTTGGCGTCCGTGCACTCGTCCTTGGGCAGCAGGAACACCGTGGCGCCGTCCCGGGCCGCCGCCTGGGTCTTCAACGGGACGCCGCCGACCGGGCCGACGGTGCCGTCGTCGTCGATGGTGCCGGTGCCCGCGATCCTGAGCCCGCCGGTGAGGTCGCCGCCCTTGCCGTCACCGGCCAGCTTGTCGACGATGCCCAGCGCCAGCATCTGTCCGGCGCTGGGGCCGCCCACGTCCCCCAGGTCGACCTTGACCTTCACCTGGGCCGGCGAGAGGTGGAGGTAGCCGAGCGCGGCCGCGGTGGCGCTGTCCTGGGACTCGGCCATCTGCTGGGCCGTCACCTGCTCCGCCTTGGCCGGGTTGCCCTGCGGGTACACCGTCTCGGTCGGCCGGACGGCCTCCTTCGGGTCGAACCACGCCCGCAGGCCCCGCCAGAACGTGGTCTTCTGCCCCGGGTTGGTGGCCGAGATGGTGACCATCCGCAGCTCGCCCTCGGTGCTGCGCAGCGGCGCCCCGGTGATGGTGAGCACCGGCCGGTCCTGGTAGCTGCCGAGGGTGTCCGCGGTCAGGCCCGGCCAGGTGATCGTGTACGGCAGCGGGACGAAGGCCGCCACGCCGAACAGCGCGGCAACCAGGAGCCCGCAGAGCGCGAGCGAGCGGGTCCGCGGGGACGGGAGGGCCTTGGGCAGCTTGGTGTCGGACACAAGGGGAATCCAAACACACCCGACACTCCCGCGTGGTTCGCCCGCTCGCCCCGCGCCGGACGGCGGGCGCTACCTCAGGGCGTCGGCCACCTCGGTGGCCGCCTCCACCACCCGGGGGCCGACCCGTTCGGGCACCAGCCCGTTGAGCATCACCACGCCGACGCTGCCCTCGATGCCGCTCAGCCCGAGCAGCGCGGCGGCGGCCCCGCTGGCCCCGGACTGCTCCTCCGCACGGGTGATGACGAATCCCTGTTCGGGCCGGCGCTGGCTGGGGAAGCCGCGGGCCTCCAGGATCGCCCGGCCGGCCGCGCTCTCGCCGAGCGGGTGGCGCAGGCCGGTGCGGTACGCGACGTGGAAGTCGGTCCAGCTGGGCTCGACGACGGCGACGGCCAGCGCCTCGTTGCCGTCCACCAGGGTCAGGTGGGCGGTGGCGCCGAGGTCCTCGGCGAGGCTGCGCAGGGCGGGGAGTGCGGCCTCGCGCAGCAGCGGGTGCACCCGGTGGGCCAGGCGCAGCACGCCGAGGCCGACCCGGGCCCGGCCGCCGATGTCGCGGCGGACCAGGCCGTGCTGCTCCAGGGTGGCGAGGAGCCGGTAGACCACGGTGCGGTTGACGGCGAGGCGGGCGGCCAGCTCGGTGACGGTGAGCCCGCGCTCGGAGTCGGCGAGGAGCTTGAGGACGCGGACGCCGCGATCCAGTGTCTGGGAGGTCTCTGCTGTCACGACGGGCAGTCCTTTCCGCGGCGCTCGCGGGGCGTGCGGCGCCGGGCCAGAAGGTCGGTGTCGCGCGCAGGTGGGGGTGGCCGCGCTCGGGCCGTGCGGCGTCGTCCTTGACGACCGCACGGTCCTGCGGAGCCCGTCCCGCGGGGGTTGCCCGGCGGAAGAGCGTGGGGGAAAGGTAGTGAAGGAATTCCCGCGGCGGAAGTGGTTGTCCAAAATTCGGTCGTGATCGGCATCACCGCCGCCGGGAATTCCGGACAAACCCTGCCGATCCACCGGCCCGACCAGGGCGTCAGTTCGACCCCGGTCCGATGTCCGGACACTCCGGGGGGAGGCGGTCCGGGCCGCGGCGGCCCGGATCCGCCTGCCGGACCGTTACTTCGCCCACTCCCGGATCTTGGCGATCCGCGCCGTCAACTGGTTGGCGGTGGCCTGCGCGGTCAGCGGCCCGCCGCACTGGCGGCGCAGCTCGTTGTGGACGGTGCCGTGCGGCTGGTTGGTGCGGTGGTGCCAGGCGGCGACCAGCGCGTTCAGCTCCTTGCGCAGCTCGCGCAGCTCCTGGTGGGTGACCACCGGCCGCTGCTCGGCCGGGAGCTCCAGCAGGTCGGCCTCCTCGGCGGGCTTGGTCTTGCTGCGCTGGATCTGCCGGTGCTGGCGCTTCTGCAGCAGCATCTGCACCTGGTCCGGCTCCAGCAGGCCCGGGATGCCGAGGTAGTCCTCCTCCTCCTCACTCCCCGGGTGGGCCTGCATGCCGAACTCCATGGCGTTGTACAGCACCCGGTCGAAGACCGCCTCGGAGCCCAGCGCCTCGTAGGAGAACTCCTCGCCGCCCGCGCCGTCCGGCCCGTCGTTGGCGCGCTCGGCCTCGGCGAGCAGCCGGTCCTCCTCGTCGAAGAGGCCGTCGCCCTCCTTCTTCGGCCGGTCCAGCACGTGGTCGCGCTGGAGCTCCATCTCGTTGGCGAAGCCCAGCAGCATCGGGATGGTCGGCAGGAACACCGAGGCGGTCTCACCGCGCTTGCGGGCGCGCACGAAGCGGCCGACGGCCTGGGCGAAGAACAGCGGGGTGGAGATCGAGGTGGCGTACACCCCGACGCACAGCCGGGGCACGTCGACGCCCTCGGACACCATGCGGACGGCGACCATCCAGCGCGAGGTCCCCTCCGCGTAGTCGGAGATCCGCTTCGAGGCCTCGGTCTCGTCGGAGAGCACCAGGGTGACCTTCTCGCCGCTGATCTCGCGCAGCATCTTGGCGTAGGCGCGGGCCACGTTCTGGTCGGTGGCGATCACCAGTCCGCCGGCGTCCGGGATCGCCTTGCGGACCTCGGTGAGCCGGCGGTCGGCGGCCTGGAGGACGGAGGGGATCCACTCGCCCTGCGGGGAGAGCGCGGTGCGCCAGGCCTGGGCGATCAGGTCCTTGGTCATCGGCTCGCCGAGCCGGGCCTCCAGCTCGTCGCCGGACTTGGTGCGCCAGCGCATGTTGCCGCTGTAGCTGAGGAAGATCACCGGGCGGACGACGTGGTCGGCGAGCGCGTGCCCGTAGCCGTAGGTGTAGTCGGCGATGGACTTGCGGATGCCGTCGCTGCCCGCGTCGTAGGCCACGAAGGGGATCGGATTGGTGTCCGAGCGGAACGGCGTCCCGGTCAGCGCCAGCCGGCGGGTGGCCGGCTCGAAGGCCTCGAAGCAGGCCTCGCCCCAGGACTTGGAGTCACCGGCGTGGTGGATCTCGTCCATGATCACGAGGGTCTTGCGGGCCTCGGTCCGGTTCCGGTGCAGCATCGGGTTGACCCCGACGCCCGCGTAGGTGACCACGATGCCGTGGTAGTCCCGGGAGAGCGGGCCGGAGGAGTACGCCGGGTCCAGCCGGATGCCTATCCGTGCGGCGGCCTCGGCCCACTGCTTCTTGAGGTGCTCGGTCGGGGCGACGACGGTCACCTGCTGCACCAGGTGGTTGTGCAGCAGGTACGAGGCCAGGGTGAGGGCGAAGGTGGTCTTGCCGGCGCCCGGGGTGGCGACCGCGAGGAAGTCCCGCGGCTGGGTCTCGATGTACTTGTCCAGCGCACCCTGCTGCCAGGCCCGCAGCTTGCCCGCGGTACCCCAAGGGGCACGACCGGGGAAGGCCGGGGAGAGGTGGTGCGAGGCGGCGGGCGCGGCGTGGCCGACGGCCCGGGCGGGCTCCTGCTGCTCCGGTGCGTCGGAAAACAGCGGCATCGAGGAGGCGGCGGCAGTACTCACGGTCTCCGAGGGGGGATCATCGCAGGTCAGGGGCGGTTTGGCGGCCCCGTCCCGCGGTCGGGCGGCGATCGGACAACCCGCCCAGCGTACCGGGCCGGCGCCGTTCGGGCCTCCAGGCCGGGCTCCGCGCCGGGCCCGGGCGGCCGGAAATCGCTGTGACGCAGGTCACGTCGATTCCTCCGTGGAACCGGGTAATCCCCACCGGCCCCGGGACTCTCACCAGGGTGAGGCCGCCCCAACCCCACCTGCCGTCGGGCGGCCCGCACCGAACGAAGGGACCCACCCCTTGTACTCCGCCGTCGAAGAGACCGTCCAGGCCCGCCTGATCCTCTCCCCCCAGCGTTCCGCCCGGCTGCGCGTGGTCCTGTCGTACCTGCCGGAGGACCCGTACGCGGTCCGGATGGCCTTCCCGGCCGAGTTCTCGCTGGACGGGCCCGCGGACGAGCGGGCCGGCGAGGACATCGTCTGGGTGTTCGCCCGGCAGCTGCTCTCGGCCGGCCTGGAGCTGCCGGCCGGCGTCGGCGACGTCCACGTCCGCCCGGCCCCCGCCCGGCACACCATGGTCGAGCTGCGGGCCCCGGAGGGCACCGCGCTGCTCCGGTTCGACACCGGGGACCTGCGCCGGTTCCTGTGGCGCAGCCGCCTGCTCGTCCCGGAGGGCGAGGAGCACCTGCACCTGGACGCCGACCGCGCCCTCGCCCAGCTGCTCGGCTGACGTGGGCGCGGCCCCCGGGCCCGGGGCCGGGGCCGCCGCACGCCCGACCACCGGTTCAGCCGGTTCAGCCGGTTCAGCCGGACAGCTTGCGCATCAGCCGGACCCCCTGCGCCGCCGTGAGGTGCGGCAGATAGGCCTTGCCGATCGCCCTGGTGATGCCGGGCAGCGCGGCCGGGTCGGGGTACGCCATGTACATCGGCCGGTACTCCGGTTGGAACTTCGCCTTGAACGCCAGCAGCGAGCGGAACCCGTACACCGGCTCCAGCACCCGGCCCATCCAGTCCAGCATCCGCTGCAGGCCGGCGGGCTCCTCGTCCTGCCGGGCGCGGGCCAGCGGTGCCCCCGACAGCGAGAGGAAGCGGGCGCCCTCGCCCTTGAAGCCGAGCGCGGCCGACGCGATCAGGAACTCGTTCACGCCGCGGAAGCCGTCCGAGCGCCGCCGCATGAAGTCGAGCGTCCAGCCGACCGGCACGCCGTCCTCGTGCACCGGCATCCAACTGGTGAGCCCGTGCACCACCCGGTCCTGGTCCACCGCGATCAGCACCCGCACGTCCGGGTCGTCCAGCTCCTCCAGCCCGCCGAGCGTGAAGCCCATCTCGGGCAGGCCCTTCTCGGAGACCCACTCCTCGGAGATGGCCCGGATCTGGTCGCGCAGCGCGAGCGGCGCCTCCTGGTAGGTCCACCACTCCGCGGTGATGCCCTGCTTCCCGGCCTTGTTCAGGGCGGTGCGGATGTCCTGCCACTTGCGGCCGGTGAAGGCCAGTTCGGGCAGCGGCACCACGGTGTCCTCGGCGACCTGCACCGAGCGCCAGCCCAGCTGCGCGGCCGCCGCCCTGGTCTCGGCGCAGACGCTGTAGAAGCACGGCGTCCAGCCGCGGGCGTCGCAGTAGCGGGCGAATCCGGCCACCGCCCGGGCCCGCGCCTCCGGGGCGCCGAACGGGTCGCCGGTGGTCAGCGCCACGGTGCCGACCACCCGGTAGGCGACGGCCGCGCGGCCCTGCTCGTCGAACCAGTAGTGGTTGCCCTCCCAGGTGGTGATGAAGGACAGCGTCCCGCCGCCGTGCTCGGCGAGCAGCACCCGGGCCCGGGCGGCCGCCGCCGTGTCGGTGCGCAGCACCGGACGGCGGAACGCCGACAGCAGCGCGAGCAGCGCGACGACCCAGAACGCCAGCCCGCAGTACGTCTCCAGGAACAGCGCCATCGGGCCGACGGCTATCGGGTAGTCCGGCAGCAGGTCGTTGTAGGCGGGCGGCAGGAACTGGGCGGGCAGCCCGTTCACCAGTCCGCGCACGCCCGCGCCCGGCTCGAACTGCCCGGCCACCAGTCGCCCGACGCCCACGTAGGTGGCCGCCGCCACCAGCGCGGCCCCGCCGACCACGACGGCCAGCCGGCGCACCGCCCGGCCGGTCAGCCGCAGCCGGAACCGCTGCCGGGTGGCCAGCAGCAGCACGGTGGTCAGCAGCGGCAGCAGCATCGCCTCGACGAAGTACTGCACCGCGTCCCCGCTGACCGGCCCGGCCTCGAAGTACAGCCAGGCCAGCAGCGCGGCCCAGAGCACCTCGGTGACGACGCTGATCCGCCAGGCGAACCGCAGGCCCCGGCGCAGCCCCTCGGCGAGCACCAGCAGCAGGGCCGGGAAGAGCGCGGCCATCAGCCGGGCGGGGGTGTCGAATATCCGCTCGACGGCGTGCGCCCGGGCGCAGTCGTGCGCCGAGGCGGCGCAGAAGTCGGCCACCTCCTCGGGGCTGAGCCGGTGCGAGAGGTACAGCTCGGAGAAGGTGTTGAACGGACCGCTGGCGTTGTCGTACAGCGAGGCGATCAGCGGCCCGCAGGCGGCGGCGACCAGGCAGAGCGCGACCAGCACCCGGGTCTCGCCGTGCGAGGAGCGGTGGGTGCGCAGGTACGGCCGGCCGCGGCTGAGCAGGGCGCCCAGGCCGAGGCCGAACAGCGCGCCGGCGCAGCGCTGGACGCTCTGCAGGTGCCCCACGTACAGGGTCATGACCAGCGGGACGAGCAGCACCAGCAGGTGCAGCCGGCGGCGCCAGAGCACGGTGAGCCGGTAGCCGAGCACCCCGGCCAGGGCGAACAGGCCGACGGCGGGCCCGACCGAGGTCTGGTCGGCCACCGAGGCGGTCCACTGCTCCCCCGCCGAGGAGCCGAACGCGACCAGCCCGGTGCCCAGCAGGGTGCCGGCCACCTGCCCGCCGACCAGCAGCGCGAGGGTGCGCAGCCGGCCGAACCGGCGCTCGGCGGCCGGGCCGACCAGGAGCAGCAGCAGGCTGGTGAAGACGTACGAGCCGATGCCCGTGGAGAAGGACAGCGAGCTGACCGGCGTCCACCAGCGGCCCTCGCCGAGGGTGGGCAGGCCGACGCCGACCCGGGCGAGCAGCCGCCCGGACGGACCGCCGGACAGGCTGCCGGTCGCCGCGCCGAGGGCCCAGAACCCGGCCAGCAGCGCCAGGGTCAGCGGCGCCGAGCGCAGCCGGTCGCCGAGCATCCGGACGGCCCGGCGGATCCGCTGCGGCCCGACCTCCGGCGTCGGGGTGACCGGGGCCAGGTGGGCGTCCTGCGGCTGCGCGGCCTCCGCGTCCCGCCCCTCCGCGCGCTCCCGCCCCTTGGCGACGCGCGCCGCCGTCCCGATCACCGGGTCAGCCCGGTCTGCTGGGCCAGCCACGGGATCTGCCGGACGATGCCCGGGCGGAAGACGACCCAGCCGTGACCTCCCGGCATGAGTTCGAACTTCGCCTTCATACCGGCCTCCTGAGCGAGCTGGTAGACCTTCTCCATCTGCGGTCTGAACTCCCCGTCGTGTTCGCCGACGACCAGCGCGACGCTGGTGTCCGGGAACTTCCGGCGGGCCATCACGTGGGCGGGATCGACCGCCTCGAACTTCTTCCCGTCGCCGCCGAAGGCCGCCTTGACGGTCTCCTCGCGGGTGCCCAGGGTGGGCTCCTCCTGCCCGGACATGTCGAGCACGGTGCCGTACACGTCGGGCGCGTTGACCCCGAGCTGGAGGGCGCAGGTGCCGCCCATCGAGGCGCCGCCGATCGCCCAGGCCTTCGGGCCGGTGGCGGTCTGCAGGTTCTGGTGGACCCACCGGGGGACGTCCACCGCGAGGTAGGTCTGCACCTTGGCGATCTTCGAGTCCAGGCAGAGCGTGTTGGCCCAGGTCGAGCCGAGCTGGTCGGGCATCACGACGATCGGCGCCAGGCCGTGGTGCTCGGCCGCGAACGCGTCCATCGCCGCGTTGATCTGCCCGGAGAGCACCCAGTCCCCGGGCTGCCCGGGCTGGCCGGGGAGCATCACGACCACGGGCAGCAGCGGCCGCGGGGTGGCCTGGTAGGCGGGCGGGAGGTAGACGTACGCGTCCCGGGCCTTGAAGCCGGACCTGAGGCCCGGGATCGGGACCACCGAGACGGTGCCCTTGTCGGGCAGGTTCGCCGGGGGCTGCCAGACCTCGTCCAGCACCTGCTCCGGCTGGGCGGAGACGGTCTGCGCCACCTTGGCGGCGACCAGGCCCTCGGTCCTGGTCAGCCACGGCGCCAGCATCACCCGCCCGTTGGGGAACTGGCCGAAGCCGGTGTTCACCTCGGAGGCGGCCATCAGCAGGACCAGCCCGCTGAGGCCGAGCGCCAGGCCCCGGCGCGGCCAGGACAGCCGGCGCATCCGGTACCCCGCCAGGCAGAAGCCCAGCAGGGCGACGGCTATCCACCAGGTGACGTACCGGGGGGTGCCCTCCGGGAAGGGGTGCCACCAGCCGTCGACGACGACCTCCAGCAGCAGGCTGAGCGCCGCCGCGGTGATCAGCGCGGCGGGCAGCCGGACCCGCCACCAGCTGCGGCCGCGGCCGACGGCGAGCGCGAACAGCGCCGCCCAGCCGGCCAGCAGGACGGCTTGCGGGATGGGGCCGTGGGTGAGCGGCCAGTCGATCGGGTTCCAGCGGGTGGCGAGGGTGAGCGTGGTCATGCGGCTTTGCCCGGCGGTGTGGTGTCGGCCAGGAATCCGTAGGCGACGACGTTTCCCTCGTAGCCGTGTTCCTCGCTGTACGCGCCGCCGCAGGTGATCACCCGCAGCTGAGCGTCGGCGGCCTGGCGGTAGACCCGGTCGTCCGGGAAGTCCTTTCGGTCGTGCACTTCGATGGCGTACAGCTGGTAGACGGCGGTGGCGCCGTCGGCGCGGGCGATCTCGATCCGGTCGCCCCGGTGGAGTGCTCCCAGGTGGTAGAAGACGGCCGGTCCGGCCTTGTTGTCGACGTGGCCCGCCAGGATGGCGGTGCCGCGCTGGCCGGGGGTGGCGCCGCCGCGGTACCAGCCCGCGAGGTTGCGGTCGGCCGCGGGCGGGGCCTGGAGGTGGCCGTCGGGGTCCAGTCCCAGCTCGGTGACGGGGGCGTCCAGGCGGACGGACGGGATGCGGATCCGGGTCGGGGCGGACGGGCCGAGCGGGGGGACGACGGAGACCGGGGCGAAGCCCGACAGCGCCTGTCCGCTCGGCAGCGGCGGCAGCACGGGCGCGCCGCCCCCGTGCAGCAGCCAGGCCCCGAGCACCAGGGCGGCGCCGGCCGCCAGGGTGCCCGGCCAGGGGCTCCTGCTCTGCTGGACGCCCACGGGTGCTCCCTTCTGCCGGCCCGGATCCCATTCCTGAGAGTTTGCTGGGAACTCATTCAATCGGATCGGACCCTAAGGCACGTCCCCACGACGGTCGTATCCGTACCCGCCGATCGGCAGGGATGACGGCTCCGGACCTGCACGGAGTGGATGGGCGGCCACGGTACGTGACGTTCCGCTTCCGCGTCCGGGGGCGGCGCTCCCACCCGTACGAACACCTTCGACGTTTCGGCCCGCCGTTTCGGTTGCGTCAATCGGGCGATCGATCACGACCGTTCGCTGCGCCTCTACGACCGTTCCGGCCCACATGCCATCCTGACCCGGTCACGGGCTCCACCCCCTCCGGGCCGACCGGACCTCCGCGCGCCGCACGCACCCCGAACGCACCCCTCGCGCGCCTGCCGGACTCCGCCCGCCCGTCGAACACCTCACGAACGGAGTGACCATGGACGCGCTCTCCCGCCGAACCCTGCTGGCCGCCGGAGCGGCCGGCGCCGCCACCCTGGCGGCGGGCTGCGGCAGCGACCGGGCCGGCGGGGGCGGGGAGCACGCGGCCGGCGGCGCGGCCCCGGCCACCCCGGCGTCCGAGGGGCAGAGCGCCACCCCCGCCGCGGTCCCGCAGAAGCCGCAGGCCGTCCTGCTCGGCGACGGTTCCACCTCGGACACCGGCCCCCAGCCCCACCAGCCCGTCCCGGACCGGCTCCAGCCCGGCCAGCGGCCCCCGCAGTTCGTGGTCTTCTCCTGGGACGGCGCCGGCGAGCTCGACAACGGGCTGTTCGCGCGGTTCCGCCGGCTGGCCCAGGAGCACAACGCCTCGATGACCTTCTTCCTCAGCGGGCTCTACCTGCTGCCGGAGTCCAAGAAGGACCTGTACCGCCCGCCGCAGCACAAGGTCGGCGCCTCCGAGATCGGCTACCTGAGCGACCAGCACATCCACGACACCCTGGAGAACGTGCACGCCGCCTGGCTGGAGGGCCACGAGATCGGCACCCACTTCAACGGCCACTTCTGCGGCCCCACCGGCGTCAGCGCGTGGTCCCCGGAGGAGTGGGAGAGCGAGATCCAGCAGGCGATGGAGTTCGTGACGAGCTGGCGCACCAACACCGGCTTCACCGACCTGCCGGCCCTGCCCTTCGACTACCGCAAGGAGCTGATCGGCAGCCGCACCCCCTGCCTGGAGGGCCAGCGCAACCTGCTGCCCACCGCCGTCAAGCGCGGCTGGCGCTACGACAGCAGCGGCAACGGCACCCAGGTCTGGCCGCAGAAGATCCAGGGCGGCGCGCTCTGGGACCTCCCGCTGCAGTCCATCCCCTTCCCCGGGCACACCTTCCAGGTGCTGTCGATGGACTACAACATCATGTTCAACCAGTGCGGCCCCAACACCAAGGCCGACCCGGCGCTCTACCCGGGCTTCCAGGCCCAGGCCCGGGACTCCTACCTGATGGGCTTCGACCGCACCTACAACAGCAACCGGGCGCCGTACATCATCGGCAACCACTTCGAGGAGTGGAACGGCGGCATCTACATGAACGCCGTCGAGGACGTGCTCAAGTCGATCGCGGGCAAGCCCGAGGTGCGGCTGGTCTCCTTCCGCCAACTGGTCGACTGGCTGGACGCCCAGGACCCGGCGGTGCTGCGCAAGCTCCAGGGCCTCGGCCCGGGCCAGTCCCCGGCCGGCGGCTGGGAGGCCTTCCTCGGCACCCCGGCCGCGCCGCCGGCCGCCTCCCCCTCCCCCACCGCCGCCGCATCCTGACCCCGGGTCAGGCCCGGACCCGCACCCGCCCGGCGAGCAGCGCCCCCAGCGCCGCCACCGCGGCCATCACCAGCAGGATCACCGCGAAGGCGCCGGGCGAGCCGTCGGCCCCGGCGCCCTCGTGCGCCGCGGCCAGTGACCCGCCGCCCAGCGCCGCGAACAGCACCCCGGCCAGACCGGTCAGCAGCACGTTGCCCAGGGCGTCGCTCATCTGCAGCGCGGCCGAGTTGGCCCCGGCGTCCTCGGGCGCGGAGAGCTTCATCATCAGCACGCTGACGCTCGCGACCGTCAGCCCCATCCCGATACCGCCGACGCCCCAGGCCACCGAGGCCACCCAGGCCGGGACCGCCGGGACCAGCACCAGCGCGGCGGCCGCGATCGCCACCGCCGTCAGCACGAAGCCGCCCCGGATCATCGCCTCGCGGTACCGCTCGGCCCCCGGGCGGCCCTGCAGCCAGGAGCCCAGCGCCCAGGTCAGCCCGCCGCTGGTCAGGGTGAGCCCGGACAGGGTCGGCGAGAGGCCGCGCTCGGTGGTCATCATCAGCGGGACGAAGGCCTCGGCGCCGAGGAACGCCCCCGCCGCCAGCCCGCGCAGCAGGATCACCGTCGGCAGCCCGCGCCCGGCCCGCAGGGTCCGCTTCGGCAGCAGCCCCAGCACGGCCGGGGCCAGCAGCGCCGCACCGGCGACGCCGGGGAGCAGCCCGACCAGGTCCCGGCGCTGGCCGGCGTACTGCAGCAGGCCGGCGCCGACCGCCGCCATCGCGGCCAGCAGGGTGCGGCGGCGGTCGAAGTCGGCGCCCTTGAGCACCGGGTGGTCCCGCTCGGAGCGGGCCAGCGCCGGGCCCATCACCGCCAGCGGCAGCAGGATCAGCACCGGCACCGCCAGGAACACCCAGCGCCAGCCGAGGTGCTGGGTGACGGCCCCGGAGACCAGCGGCCCGACGATCGAGGGCAGCACCCAGGCCGAGGAGAAGGCGGCGAACACCGCCGGCCGCAGGCGCTCCGGGTAGGCCCGGCCGACCACCACGTACAGCGCGACGATCACCAGCCCGCCGCCCAGCCCCTGGATCGCCCGCCCGGCCACGAACACCCACATGCCCGGCGCCGTCCCGGCCACCACCAGGCCCGCGCCGAACACCGCGATGCCGGTGAACAGCGGCTGGAGCGGGCCGCGCCGGTCGCACCACTGGCCGGAGACGACCAGGGCGAACAGCGTGGTGGTGAAGTAACCGGAGAAGGCGAAGGCGTACAGCCCCAGGCCGTCCAGTTGCCGGGCCGCGGTCGGCATCGCGGTGTTGACGGCGGTCGCCTCGAAGGCGATCACCAGCACGACCGACACGATCCCGAGCGTCAGGGCCCGGAAGCGGCCGCTCATGACCCCGCCCCCGGGGTCAGCTCCGGAGGGTATCGAGGGGGAGTCGACCGAGGTGGGGGAGGCAGTGGTCATACGTAACATCGTAAGAGCCGTCCGCGTCCTTGACTCCTGACCGGAGTCCCCGACCGGGTCCGTCGCAGGGCCTAGGACCGGCCCCGGGGGCAGGCGTCAGTGCAGCACCTTGAGCCCCACCACGCCGCAGACGATCAGCAGCAGGCAGCCGATCCGGGCCATGGTCACCGCGTCGCCCAGGACGGCCATGCCGTAGACCGCGGTGCCGACCGCGCCGATGCCGACCCAGACCGCGTAGCCGGTGCCGATCGGGATGGTGCGCATCGCGTACGCCAGCCCGCCCATGCTGAACAGCAGCGCGACGCCGAAGACGAGGCTGGGAACGAGGCGGGAGAAGCCCTTGGACGATTCCAGGGCCACTGCCCAGACGGTCTCCAGGAGACCCGAGACGATCAGAACGAGCCAAGCCATGACGGCCGTACCTCCGCAGTCCACAGCGGCCGGATTGCCGCTGAACTGCGCCGTCTTGTCGTCACCGGGTACGACGCGCTCGTCCGGGGTGGCGGGGAATCAACCACCTGCTCCGACCGTAGCACACATTGCCACACAGAATTTACACAACGTCATTGACCCCATTCGGCCGGTCCGCCATCCTGAATTCACTGGCCGTGTGCCCGAGTGGCTCAGGGAATCGTCTGCAAAGCGATGTACGCGGGTTCAATTCCCGCCACGGCCTCGAAAGGGGAATTGCCGGTCGACCGAAGTCGACCGGCAATTCCGCATTTCCCGTTCCGTTTCCGGCCGGCCCGACGGCCCGGCCCGACGACCCGACGGGCACCCGCGGCGGCGGGGCCCGACGGCCGAGGGCGCCGGCTCAGGCCGTGACGGCGTCCTCCGGGCGGATCGGCAGCCGGCCCACCGGCAGCCCGGTGGCGGCCCGGACGGCGGCGGCGACCGCCGAGGGGGCGACCACCGCGGGCACCGCGCTGACCGCCTTGGCCCCGAAGGTGGCGACCACGTCCCGCTCCTCCAGCAGCGCGGCGATCCGCACCTCGGGAGTGTCCAGCGAGGTCGGCAGCCGGTAGCCGGTGAGCGAGGGGTTGGTCATCACCCCGCCCGAGGTCTGGAGGTCCTCCATCAGCGCCAGTCCCACGCCGTGGGCCACGCCCGCCTCGATCCGGTCCTCGATCTGGCGCGGGTTCAGCGCCCGGCCGACGTCCTGGGCGACGGTCATCTCGACCACCCGGACGGCCCCCAGCTCGATGTCCACGTCCACCACCGCGCGCATCGCGCAGAAGGAGATGGAGACGAAGGCGTCGCCGTGTCCGGACTCGTCCAGCGGCTCGGTCGGGTGCGGGCGGCACTGCGCGGTGGCCCAGAGCTCCTTGCCCTCCAGCGCCTCCGCGACCGGCATGCCGAGCACCCCGTCGTAGGAGGTGATCTTGCCGTCGGCGATCTGCAGCAGCTCCACCGACATCCCGAAGTCGGCCGCGATCGGCTGCAGCAGCTGGTGGCGGACCATCAGCGCCGCCCGCTCGACCGCCCCGCCGGAGACCCAGGTGTGCCGGCCCCGGGCAGAGGGCCCGGCGATCGACTGGTCGCTGTCGGCCGGCGCGATGTAGACCTCGCTGACGCCCAGCACCGTCTGCACGATCTGCCGGGCCAGCGTGGCGAAGCCCTGCCCGGCGTCGACGGCCGCGCAGATCACCGTGGCGTGGTCACCGCTGACCCGCACGGTGGCGGTGGAGACCTCGTCCTCGCCCTCGGCGCCCAGCATGTGCACCATGCCGACGGCGTAGCCGATCCCGCGCCGCACCGCGGCCGGGTCCCCGGCCCCGCCGGGACCGCCGGGCAGCAGCCACTCGGCGTCCGGGTCGTCCACCGGCAGGGCCGGCAGCGGCTCGGCGGCCACCGCGTCCAGCAGCGCCTTCACCGGGGCGGGGCAGGTGACGGCCTGTCCGGTGGGCAGCGGGTCGCCGGTGGACATCGCGTTGCGGCGGCGGATCTCCACCGGGTCCACGCCCACCCGGGCGGCCAGCTGGTCCAGCTGCGACTCGTACGCGAAGCAGGCCTGGAGCGCGCCCTCGCCGCGCATCCGCCCGGCCGGCGGGTTGTTGGTGCGCACCGCCCAGGCGTCCACGAACACGTTGGGGCAGACGTACGGGCCGACCGAGAAGGCCGTCGCGGCGGCCAGCGCCTCGGCGGAGACGTCGGCGTAGGCGCCGCCGTCCAGCAGGATCTGCGCCTCCACCTTCACCAGGGTGCCGTCGGCGTCGGCGTGGTGGCGGTAGCGCAGCAGCGCGGGGTGGCGCGAGGTGTGGGTGTGGAAGGACTCCTCGCGGGTGAGGGTCATCTTCACCGGGCGGCCGGTGCGCAGCGCCAGCAGCGCCAGGGTGACCTGGAAGGAGAGGTCCTCGCGGTCGGTGGTGGCGCCGGGCACGCCGGTGACCACCAGGCGGACCCGGTCCGGCTCCAGGCCGAGGCAGGCGGCGGTGCGGTCGCGGTCGCCGTGCGGGTCGGTGGAGGACAGGTGCAGCTCGACGCCGCCGTCCGGGCGCGGCACGGCCAGCCCGGCCTCGGCGCCGAGCGGGGCCGGGTCCTGCCGGCCGACCTGGTAGAGGCTCTCGACGATGATCTCGCCGGCCGCGTCCGGGTCCCCGGTGCGCAGCGGCAGGTGGCGGAACAGGTTGCCGTCCGGGTGCAGCGCCGGGGCGGTGAAGGCCTGCTCGGGGTCGGTGACCGCCTCCAGCGGCTCGTAGTCGACCGCGATCAGGCCGACGGCCAGCCGGGCGGTGTCGGGGTGGTCGGCGGCGACCGCGGCGATCGGCTCGCCGTGGTGGCGCACCACGCCGGCGGCCAGCACCGGGCGGTCGGAGACGATCGGGCCGGCCGGGGCGCCGTCCGGCAGGCCGTCCGGGCCGGGCGGCAGGTCGGCGGCGGTGACCACGGCGTGCACCCCGGGCAGGGCGAGCGCGGCCGAGGTGTCGATGCCGCGGATCCGGGCGTGCGGGTGCGGCGAGCGCAGCACCGCGCCCCACAGCAGCCCCTCGGCCCAGAGGTCGGCCGCGTACGGGTAGATGCCGAGCGCCTTGGGCAGCGCGTCGCTGCGCAGCGGGGAGCTGCCCAGGCCGAAGGGCTCCGGTCCGGCGCCGCCCTCGCCGCCGTCCTGCTGGAGTGCTGCGCCGATGTCGGTAGGCGACGTCATGATGCGTGGTCGTCCTCGGGGAGCCGGATGCCGTGGGCGGGGGTGGCGCCGTAGGGGACGCCGGTGGTCGGGACGCCGGCCTCGGCCGGGGTCCCGTGCGGGTCCGCGTACGGGGTGCCGTGCGGGGGCGTGCCGTCGTGGACGGCGCCCGGCAGCGGGGTGCCGTGCGCGGGGGTGGGCTCGTAGACCGGGGCGTCGTAGCCGGTGTCGTAGCCGGTGTGCTGCTGGTGGCCGTCCGGGTAGCCGGCCGGCACGTAGGTGCCGTGCGCGGGGGTGGCCTGGTAGGGCTGCTCGGGGTAGCCCTGCGGGTAGTACACCTGGTCGCCGACGGCCTGGGCGGGGATGCCGGGCTGCATCCCGGTCAGCGCGGAGGTGTCGTACACGCCGGTGTCGTAGCCGCCGTCGCCGTACGGCTGCTCGGCGGGGGCCGGGGCCGGCTGCGGGGCCTGGGCCTGGGCGGGCACCGGGGCGGGGGCCGGTTCGACGGGCGGCTGCGGGACGTGCTCGATCCAGGCCTCGGAGTCGGCGTAGACCGGCGGTTCGACGGCCGGCTCCGGCTCGACGGCGGCGGCGGCCGGGGCTCCGGTCCCGGCGGCCGGGGCCGCGGTGCTCCCCTCGGCGGCCGCGGCGGCGGCCTCCTCGGCCTCCTCGACCTCCAGCGCGCGGGCGTCCGCGACGGTCTGGACGGCGGCCAGCACTCCGCGGTAGCCGGTGCAGCGGCACAGGTTGCCGCACAGCGCCTGCCGGGCCTCGACCTCGGTGGGCCGGTGGTTGCGCTGGAGCAGGTCGTGCACGGCCATCGCCATGCCGGGGGTGCAGTAGCCGCACTGCACGGCGCCGGAGGCGGCCAGCGCCTGCTGGACGTCGCTCGCGCCGCCGCCGGCCGACAGGCCCTCGACGGTGTTGATCTCGCTGTCGGCGGCCAGCGCGGCGGGCACCAGGCAGCCGGCCACCAGCTGGCCGTCCACCTGCACCGAGCAGGCCCCGCACTCGCCCTGCTCGCAGCCGTCCTTGGCGCCGGCCAGGCCGAGCCGCTCGCGCAGCACGTAGAGCAGGCTCTCGCCGATCCAGGCGTCGGTGACGGGCCGTTCGAAACCGTTGACCCGCAGCGTGTAGGAGGCGCACGGGCGCAGCTCCCGGCTGACCTGCGGGGCGAGGCCGAGCGGGTCGGCGTCGAGGGTCTCGATGGGGTCTGTGGTCACTTCAGCGCCCTTCCCAGTGCCCGTCGGGCCAGCACCGATACGGTACGCCGCAGCCGGACGGCGGCCGCGGTCGGCCCCTCGGTCGCGGCCTCCCAGGCCCCTTCGGCACCGTAGTTGTCGGGGACGCAGGCGGCGGCGACGTACTCGCCGAAGGCGGCGCCCGCGGCCGGGTCGATCTCCCGGCTGCCGTCCCAGTCGATGCAGCCGGCCACCCAGGCCTCGGCCTCCAGCGGGCGCAGCGGCACCGGGGCGACGGCCCCGACGGCGCAGCGCACGGCGCGCCGGGCCGGGTCGAGGACGAGCGCGACGGAGGCGGTGGCGCGGGCCGGGCCGCTGCGGCCGGTGGCCTTGAGGAAGACCTGCGGCGCGTGCAGCAGCGGGACCCGCACCCAGGTGAGCAGTTCGCCGGGGCGCACCGGGTCGAGTCCGGTGAGCAGGTGACTGACCGGCACCTCGCGGCTGCCGCCGGCCCGGGCGAGGGTGACGCTGGCCTCCAGGGCGGCGAGCACCGGGAGGGTGTCGCCGGCCGGGGCGGCGGTGACGATGTTGCCGCCGAGGGTGCCGACGTTGCGGACCTGCGGCGGGCCGGCGGTGCGGGCGGCGTCGGCGAGGGCGGGGATGAGCGCGGCGAAGTCGGGGCGGTCCATCCGGGCGTGGGTGAGTCCGGCGCCGAGCACCGCGGTGCCGCCGTCCTCGTAGCGCCAGCCGCGCAGTTCGGTGATCCGGCCGAGGCCGACCAGGGCGGCGGGGCGCAGCCGTCCGGCGTTGACGGCTTCCATGAGGTCGGTGGCTCCGGCCACCGGTACCGCGGCCGGGGCGGCGGCCAACGCGTCGACGGCCTCGTCGAGCGAGGCCGGCAGCATGATCGTCCGGTTCACCTGGGTCCCACCGTGCTCCACTTGCTCATCGATCGTCTGCCGCCCGCGGCCGTGGCCGCACTGCACTGTCCGCGTCAGCAGCCCGGCCTGGCCGTAGGGTACGGGCGATCGGGCCGGGTTGGGCAACTCTGGCACACAATGCTCGATGATCATTTCGGGACCGGTGAACGGGACTGCCCGATTGGGACGGATACCGGGCGGTATCTGCCCCGACCCGAACGGGACCGGGGCAGATGTTCATCTCTTCTTGACGTCAGATGACCGTCCATAAGTTCCCGACGAACACATCGGCGCACCACCCGCACCGCCTCAGCGCACCGGCGGCGGCCCCTCGATCGGCCGCCCCGCCACCCCGGGCCGGCGCTGCCAGGGGTGCGGCCCGTCGGCCGGGCGGTACTCGACGCCCAGCGCGTCCAGCACCGCCAGGTGGCCCCGCAGCCGCCGCTCGAAGCCGGCGTAGTCGCGCTCGGCGGGCACGGCGGGCAGCGCGGACCAGGCGACCTCGGCGAAGGCGACCAGCCGGGGGAAGGCCCGGTAGTCGATGTCCCGGGCGCTGTCCATGAACTCGCTCCACAGGTTGGCCTGGGTGCCGATGACGTGCCGGGCGGCCTCCCCGTCCAGCTGCTCGGGGACGGGCTCGAAGCGGTAGACGTCCTCCAGCGTGCGCACGAAGCCGACCGGGACCGGCTCGTCCGGCCCGTCCGCCTGCCGGTGGTCGAAGTAGACGTGCTGCTCGGGGCACATCACCACGTCGTGCCCGGCCTTCGCGGCCGCGATCCCGCCGCCGAAGCCGCGCCAGGAGGAGACCGCCGCGCCCGGGGCGAGGCCCCCCTCCAGGATCTCGTCCCAGCCGATCAGCCGGCGGCCGCGCTCGGCCAGCCAGCGGTCGAAGTGCCGGATGAGGTGGCTCTGCAGCTCGTCCTCGTTGGCCAGGCCCAGCTCGCGGATCCGGGCCTGGGCGGCGGCGCTGTCCTTCCACTGCTCCTTGGGGCACTCGTCGCCGCCGAGGTGGACGAACTCGGACGGGAACAGTTCCAGGACCTCCTCCAGCACCCCCTCGAAGAAGCGCAGGGTCTCCTCGGAGGCGTTGAGCACGTGGTGGCTCACCCCCCAGTCGGTCCAGACGCCGAGCGCGGCGGTGTCCACCACGTCGGTGTTGCCCAGCTCGGGGTAGGCGGCGACGGCGGCCTGGGTGTGGCCGGGCAGGTCGATCTCCGGGACGACGGTGACCCCGCGCGCGGCCGCGTAGGCGACGATCTCGCGCAGGTCGTCCTGGGTGTAGTAGCCGCCGTGCGGGCGGTCGTCCCGGCGCTGCGCGGACCGGTAGCCGACCATCGAGCGCTCCCGCCAGGCGCCGCGCTCCGTCAGCCGCGGGTAGCGCTTGATCTCCACCCGCCAGCCCTGGTCGTCGGTCAGGTGCAGGTGCAGCACGTTGAGCTTGTGCGCGGCCAGCAGGTCGACGAAGCGCAGCACGTCGGACTTGGGCAGGAAGTGCCGGGCGACGTCCAGCAGCGCGCCGCGCCAGCCGAACCGGGGCTCGTCCGCGATGTCCGCGCCGGGCAGCACCCAGCCCTCGGCGCGCAGCGGGGAGCGGCGGTAGGCGTCCGGCCCGAGCAGCTGCCGCAGGGTCTGGGCCGCCCACAGGGCGCCGGCCGGCCCGCCGGCGGTGAGCAGGGCGTGGCCGGGGCGCACCGCGATCCGGTACGCCTCGGCGGCCAGGGTGTCGTCCAGGACCAGCTCGATGCCCGTGCCCGGCCGGCCCGGACCGAGCGGCAGCCCGGTGGCGGCGGACAGCGTGCCGCGCAGCCAGCGCTCGGCGTCGGCCAGTACGGGCGGTGCGGTCAGCGTGGTGGCGGCGTCGAGCGGGAAGTCCCCGTCCGGGCGCCGGACGGCACTCGAAGGTGCGGGAATGAGGTCCATTCCGACATCCTGCCCAGGCCCCGAACGATTGGCATAGACCACCTGGGAAACGCGGTGCTATGCAAAACGGCGTCCTGCAGACGACGGCGGACTACTTGCCGCCGTTGTCCCCGTCGCCGCCCTGCGGCTTGCCGATGCCGTCGTAGATCTCCTTGCACATCGGGCAGACCGGGTACTTCTTCGGGTCGCGCCCGGGCACCCACACCTTGCCGCACAACGCCACCACCGGGGACCCGGAGAGCGCGCTCTCCATGATCTTGTCCTTCTGGACGTAGTGCGCGAAGCGCTCGTGGTCGCCGTCCCCGTGGGACACCTGGGGGACGGGCTCGACCAGGGTGCCGGTGCCGAGGCCGCGCTCGGGCTCAAGAGTGCTCATGGGTGCCAAGTCTATGGGCGCCCCGGGAAACCGGGCCAGTGTCACGCGGCGGCCCGGGTTCCCCGGGCCTCGACACGGGGCCGGACGGGCCGGACGGGCCGGACGGGCCGGACGGGCCGGACGGGCCGGACACGCCCTAGTTCATCGTCGGGTCGTCCGGGTAGGTCGCCAGCAGGGCCAGCGGGCTGCGCTGGCGGCGCAGCACCGAGCGCCACAGCCGTTCCGGCTCCGGGCTGGAGACGTCCCCCGGCTCGCAGTCCACCAGGTACCAGGCGCCGCTCCCCAGCTCCGACTCCAGCTGGCCCGGCGACCAGCCCGCGTACCCGGCGAAGATCCGCAGGCTGCCCAGCTCCCCGGCCAGCACCTCCGGCGGCGCCTCCAGGTCGACCAGGCCGATCGCGCCGTGCACCCGGCGCCAGCCGAGCGGCTCCCCGGTGCCCGGCTCCCCCGGCGCGACGGCCAGGCCGAGCGCCGAGTCCAGCGCCACCGGCCCGCCCTGGAACACCACCGCGGGCTGCCCGACGAGTCTGCCCCAGCCGTCCAGCACACTGCCCACCTCGACCGGCGTCGGCCGGTTGAGCACCACGCCGAGCGCCCCCTCGGCGTCGTGGTCGAGGAGCAGCACCACCGCCCGGGCGAAGTTCGGGTCGGTGAGCATGGGCGTCGCGACGAGCAGACGGCCGGTGTGGGACCGGCCTCCGTGCGAATGGGCCGCCGTCATGCCACACATGATCCCGCAGAACGGCACCGGCCGGACACCGCAACACCCGAAACCCCGCCACGCCGGACGAGCACCCGTACGGCCGAACCGGCGGGCGGGAGCCGGGCCGGAGAGAGCACCATCACGGGAGAGGCAAACGGGAACCATCGGGACGCCCACTACCATCTACGGATGGTGGACGCCCCTCTACGGTGCCGACTCGGATTCTCCGGGGGCCCGAACGCGCCCGTACGCCTGTACCACCGGTCCACCAGCGGTTCCGTGACGGAACCGTTCCCACTCCTCTGGCACCCCGGATTGCGAGAACGATGACCGACGACGTCCTGCTGGTCCACGGCGGAAACCCGCTCGAAGGCGAGATCCGCGTCCGCGGTGCGAAGAACCTGGTCCCCAAGGCCATGGTCGCCGCCCTCCTCGGCCAGGGCCCCAGCAGACTGCGCAACGTCCCGGACATCCGCGACGTCAAGGTGGTCCGCGGCCTGTTGCAGCTGCACGGCGTGACCGTGCGCACCGGCGACGAGGACGGCGAGCTGATCCTCGACCCCTCGCACGTCGAGAGCGCCAACGTCGCCGACATCGACGCCCACGCGGGCTCCTCGCGGATCCCGATCCTGTTCTGCGGCCCGCTGCTGCACCGCCTCGGCCACGCCTTCATCCCGGGCCTGGGCGGCTGCGACATCGGCGGCCGGCCGGTCGACTTCCACTTCGAGGTGCTGCGCCAGTTCGGCGCCACCATCGAGAAGCACCCGCAGGGCACCTACCTGGTGGCCCCGCAGCGGCTGCGCGGCACCAAGATCGAGCTGCCCTACCCCTCGGTCGGCGCGACCGAGCAGGTGCTGCTCACCGCCGTCCTCGCCGAGGGCGTCACCGAGCTGCGCAACGCGGCCATCGAGCCGGAGATCGTCGACCTGATCTGCGTGCTGCAGAAGATGGGCTCGATCATCACCCTGGGCACCGACCGCACCATCCTGATCACCGGTGTGGACGAGCTGAACGGCTACAACCACCGGGCCCTGCCGGACCGGCTGGAGGCCGCCTCCTGGGCCTGCGCGGCGCTGGCGACCAAGGGCGACATCTACGTCCGCGGCGCCCGCCAGCTGGAGATGATGACCTTCCTCAACACCTTCCGGAAGGTCGGCGGCGCCTTCGAGGTGGACGACGAGGGCATCCGCTTCTGGCACCCGGGCGGCGAGCTCAAGGCGATCGCCCTGGAGACCGACGTGCACCCGGGCTTCCAGACCGACTGGCAGCAGCCGCTGGTGGTCGCGCTGACCCAGGCCACCGGCCTGTCCATCGTCCACGAGACGGTGTACGAGTCGCGGCTGGGCTTCACCGGCGCGCTCAACCAGATGGGCGCGCACATCCAGCTCTACCGCGAGTGCCTGGGCGGCACGCCGTGCCGCTTCGGCGCGCGCAACTTCCTGCACTCCGCGGTGGTGTCCGGCCCGTCCAAGCTGATGGGCGCCGAGCTGGTCATCCCGGACCTGCGCGGCGGCTTCTCGTACCTGATCGCGGCGCTGGCGGCCGAGGGCACCTCGACCGTGCACGGCATCGACCTGATCAACCGCGGCTACGAGAACTTCATGGAGAAGCTGCGGGACCTCGGCGCCCACGTCGAGCTGCCCAGCGAGCAGCTGGTCGACGCGTAGGGCGTGCCCCGGCGGCGCCCGCCCGGCGTGAGCCGAAAGACACGCCCCGGCCCGCACGCACGACGAGAGGCCGGGCTCCCCGCGGGGAGCCCGGCCTCTCGGGCGTTCAAGGGGTGGTTCAGGCGCCCTTGGCGGCTTCCTTCAGCTTGGAGCCGGCGCTCACCTTGGCGCTGTAGCCGGCCGCGATCTGGATCGGCTCGCCGGTCTGCGGGTTGCGGGCGGTGCGGGCAGCGCGGTGGGTGCGCTCGAAGGTCAGGAAACCGGGGATGGTGACCTTCTCGTCGCCCTTGGCGACGACCTCGCCGACGATCTCGGCGAAGGCGGCCAGAACGGCGTCGGCGTCCTTGCGGGTCACCTCGGCGCGCTCGGACAGCGCGGCCACCAGCTCACTGCGGTTCATGTGTACTCCTGTGGTCTGTTCGCTTGCGGTGTGCGGGGGCCCATCGGTGCTCCCACCGGGGGGCACCCGGATGGGCCGCAGGTCCGCACACTGTGCTCATGCAGGCATTGCGTGGTCGCAGGCCGGGTCCGTACCCGTATGCCGCGCGCCGGAGCCGTCGAAGAGGCCCGCCGCCTGCCTGGGAACGAATCCTGCCCCGACCGGCCCCGAGAAAGCCAATCGGGCCCCGGCCGAGCCACCCGAACATCGCCCGCCCGTTGGAGGTGTGACGCTCCGTCGGCTCCGGCGGACCGGGCGCGGACGGCGGTCAGGATGACACGCCGGAAGACCAGGGGGACGTTCCGTACTTGTCGGACACGCCTGCCCCGGCCAGGGCTACCGTACGCCCTAGGCACGACAAGCCCAAACACGCCCCTCGCCCTTGTGTCGCAAGGGTTCGGGGCGCGCTTGGGCGGGTATGGCCGCTAATCGGACATTTGACCGATCGGCGACCGGCCCGCGAGCCGGGCCGTCCGGCGCCCGGCCGGGGCCGTCAGAGCTTGACGGTGGGGAAGGCCGAGGTGTCCAGCGTGCCGACGATGCCGGGGGTCGGACGGGCCGGTACGGCGGGCTCCTGGGCGTCCGCCAGGGCCGCCTCGCGCACCGCCGCGGCGACGGTCTTGGCGACGTCCTTGTGGAAGACGCTCGGGATGATGTAGTTCGCGTTCAGCTCGTCGTCGGCGACGGTGGTGGCCAGCGCGCGGGCCGCGGCGATCATCATCTCGGTGTTGACCGTGCGGCTCTGGGCGTCCAGCAGGCCGCGGAAGACACCCGGGAAGACCAGCACGTTGTTGATCTGGTTCGGGAAGTCGCTGCGGCCGGTGGCGACCACGGCGGCGGTCTGCCGGGCCACCCCGGGGTCGACCTCCGGGTCCGGGTTGGCCAGCGCGAAGACGATCGACCGCTCCGCCATGGTGGCCAGGTCGTCGCCGTCCAGGACGTTCGGGGCCGAGACGCCGATGAACACGTCCGCGCCCGCCACGGCCTCCTTGAGGCTGCCGGTGCGGCCCGAGCGGTTGGTGTGCTCGGCGATCCAGCGCAGGCTGTCGTTGAGGTCCTCACGGCCCTGGTGGACCACGCCGTGCACGTCGGCGACGGTGGCGTGCTCGACACCGGCGGCCAGCAGCAGCTTGAGGATGGCGGTGCCGGCCGCGCCGGCGCCCGACATCACCACGCGGATGTCGCCGATCTCCTTGCCGACCACCTTCAGCGCGTTGGTGAGGGCGGCCAGCACCACGATCGCGGTGCCGTGCTGGTCGTCGTGGAAGACCGGGATGTCCAGGGCCTCGCGCAGCCGGGCCTCGATCTCGAAGCAGCGCGGCGCGGAGATGTCCTCCAGGTTGATCCCGGCGAAGCCCGGGGCGATCGCCTTGACGATGGCGACGATCTCGTCGCTGTCCTGGGTGTCCAGGCAGATCGGCCAGGCGTCGATCCCGGCGAAGCGCTTGAACAGGGCCGCCTTGCCCTCCATGACGGGCAGCGCGGCCGCCGGGCCGATGTTGCCCAGGCCCAGCACCGCCGAGCCGTCGGTGACCACGGCGACGCTGTTGCGCTTGATGGTCAGGCGGCGGGCGTCCTCGGGGTTCTCGGCGATCGCCATGCAGACCCGGGCCACGCCCGGGGTGTAGATCATGCTGAGGTCGTCACGGTTGCGGATCGGCAGCTTCGAGGACATCTCGATCTTGCCGCCGAGGTGCATCAGGAAGGTGCGGTCCGAGACCTTGCCGATCGACACGCCGTCGATCGCCCGGAGCTTCTCGACGATCTCCTCGCCGTGCGCCACCGAGGAGGCCGCGACCGTCACGTCGATCCGCAGCGCCTCCAGGCCGGAGGCGGTGACGTCGAGACCGGTCACCGATCCGCCGGAGGACTCCACTGCCGTGGTGATCGCGCTGACCGCGTTGCCGCGGGCCGGGACCTCCAGTCGCACCGTGATCGAGTTGGAGACACTGGGCACCGTCGCCATCGACGCTTCCTTCTTCCGTCTGTCCCGCAGGCTCAACATTTTGTTGAAGGCATCGCCTGCGCATGCTAGACCTCGATCGTCGCACCTTCCAAGGGGTTGCCAGAAATAACGTTCATTGAGTGTGCGGATCCGACAAGCGGGCCGCGTCGCCCACAGTCTCCGGGCGCACACTCCTTGCCTCTCCCGGCCGATGCGTTACATTGGACGGGACACCGGCTCGATCCAAGCCCCCGGGCCCAACCTTCGTCCCTCAGAGGGACCACTTGCCGCGAGGCGAGCATGGCGGGTCGGTGTCGTCAACGTCCGAAGGCCCCTCACCAGCGGTGAGGGGCCTTCGTCGTGGATGCGTCAGCCGTGCAGCAGCGCGGGCACGCCGGCCGCGTCCGGCAGGTCGTCAGGGCCGGACAGCACCGTCAGCCGCTGGGTCGCCCGGGTGAGCGCCACGTAGAGCACCCGCAGGCCCGCCTCCGACTCGCCGGCGATGCCGGTCGGGTCGGCGACCACCGTCGCGTCGTACTCCAGGCCCTTGGCCTCCAGGCTGCCCAGCACCACCGCGCGCCCGCCCAGGCCCTCGGCCCAGCCGGCCGCCTCGGCCCGGCGGTCCATCGGCACCACGATCGCCACGGTGCCGTCCACCTCGCCCAGCAGCCGCTCCAGCTCGCTCCGGGCAGCCCGGCCGAAGGCCTCCGGCGCGGGGTCGGTGACGGCCGCGAAGCGCGGCTCCACGCCGACGTGGCGCACCGCGCTCGGCGAGGGCGTGCCCGGCGCGGCCAGCGCCAGCACCTTCGCCGCGACCTCGGCGATCTCGGCCGGGTTGCGGTAGTTGACGGTCAGCGTGAAGCGGCGGCGCGGCTTGCCCGCCAGCACCTCGTCCAGCGCGGCCTGGGCCTCCTGGGGGAACGGCCAGGAGGACTGCGCCGGGTCGCCGACGATGGTCCAGGTGGCCATCCGGGAGCGCCGGCCGATCATCCGCCACTGCATCGGGGTGAGGTCCTGGGCCTCGTCCACGATCACGTGGGCGTACTCCTTGCGCTCCACCGGCTGGCGCTCGCGCTGGCGGGAGTTGCGGTCGGCGAAGGTGGTGACCTCCTCCAGGCCGCTCAGCAGGTCCACCGCGTCCACCTCGCGGACCTTCGGACGGGCCGGCTCGCCGAGCAGCACCTGCAGCTCGTCCACCAGTGCCACGTCGTGCGCGGACAGCCCGCCCTCGCCCTGCGGCGACAGGTGGCGCCAGGAGGCGGCCAGCAGCCTGGCCTCGTCCGGGGTCACGGCACGGCGGGCGATCCGGTTGGTGTGCCGGGTCTGCTTGAGCGTGCCGAGCACCCGGCGCGGGGTCAGCGCGGGCCACCAGGCGTCCAGGAAGTCCAGGAACGACGACTCGTCGGAGACGTAGTCGTCGAAGGACTCCTTCTCCTCCTGGCGCTGCTCCCGGGCGTAGTGGTCGGTGGGCTTGGGCAGGTGCCGGATCGCCTCCTGCCACAGGGCGTCCAGCAGCAGCCGGCGGGCGCGCGGGCGCAGCAGGTTCAGCGGGGTGCCGCCGGAGCCCACCACGTTGCCGCGGACGGACCTCAGCCGGCCCGCGTCCAGCTTCAGCACCTCGCCGCGGGCGACCACCTTGAGCTCCTGCGGGGCGCCCAGCTCCAGCGCCGCGCGGGCCGCCCGCCGCAGCAGGTGCACCATCCGGGCCGAGCCCTTGACCCGGGCCGCCTCCGGGGCGTCGTAGGTGTCGGCCTCGATGCCGTCCACCAGCGAGCCGACCGCGCGGATCGCGACCTGGCCCTCCTCGCCGAGCGAGGGCAGCACGCCCTCGGTGTAGGAGACCAGCAGCGCGGTGGGCGAGACCACCAGGATGCCCCCGGCGTAGCGGCGGCGGTCCTGGTAGAGCAGGTACGCGGCGCGGTGCAGGGCGACGGCGGTCTTGCCGGTGCCGGGGCCGCCGGTGACGAGGGTGGCCCCGGCCGCGGCGGCCCGGATCACCTCGTCCTGCTCCTTCTGGATCGAGGAGACGATGTCGCGCATCGAGTGGCTGCGGGCGCGGCCCAGCGAGGCCATCAGCGCGCCGTCGCCGACCACGGCCAGCTCCCGGCCGCCCAGGGTCGGGGTGAGGTCGGGGCGCAGCAGGTCGTCCTCGACGCCGATCACCTTGCGGCCCTTGGAGCGGATCACCCGGCGGCGGATCACCCGGCCGGGCTCCACCGGGGTGGCGCGGTAGAACGGCGCGGCGGCCGGGGCCCGCCAGTCGATCACCAGCGGGCCGAACTCGGCGTCCAGCACGCCCAGGCGGCCGATGTGCAGGGTCTCGGCGACGGCCGGGTCGGCCGGGTCGAGCGGGGTGTTCGAGGGGATGCCGTGTTCCTCCGGCGCGTCGGCCTGCTGGAGGTCGATCCGGCCGAAGAGGAAGTCCTCGAACTCGTTGTTGAGCCGTTGGAGGTGCGCGCCGGCCCGGTAGACCTGGGCGTCGCGCTCGGCGAGGGCGCCGGGAGTACCGACCTGGACCCGCTTGGCGGCGTCCTCCAGGATGTACTCCGCCTCGGCGAGCTTCTCCTCCAGCCGGTGGTAGACGGTGTCGAGGTGCTGCTGTTCACCGGCGATCTCACGCTCGCGGACGGTCTCGTGATCGGTGGTGGGGGTGGTGTCCGTGTTGCTCTGCATGGCCTCGGGGGTTGCGACGGAATCCGGCTCCGGAAAACGAGCGGACGGATGATCCTACGCCGCGACCCCCCGCACGCGCTGCTCCGGAACGTACAAAAATCGAAGGCCGCCCTCCGCATCAGCGGTGGACGGCCTTCGGTGTGAACATGGGGTGGTGGAGATGCCGGGAATCGAACCCGGGTCCAGTGGAGTTAATTCAGGGCTTCTCCGAGCGCAGTCCGCTGTGATTTTCTCGGCCCTGGCGGTCACACGGACAAGCCGCCAACAGGCCCAGCTGCTGTTTGATTTCCCATCCACCCTCGCAGCCCGGGCGGACGGTTGAGTTCCCTAGATTATGCCAGGGTCCGGGTCGGGAACTCCCCGGTCTGACACCCAAGCGCTATCGGTGCTTATTAGGCAGCGAGAGCGAACTGCTGGGAATCGCGCTTAGAGTTGGCGATTATTTTTTTGCGACACGTGGTTAACGAGATCATTGCCGCGTTCCTCGGCTCGCTTCCCCTGTTTCAACATCCCCTGTCGAAACCGATCATCCCCATGTTTTGTTGAGAAACAGCTCGGACGGTGACCGTCCGTGTTGCTGACGCCATAGTACGCGAGGCGACGGGCGAGGGTCCAGCGGATTAACCCTGGCGCCGCCGGGCCGCCGCCACCGCGCGGGCCGTCTCGCGGGTGTCCTGCTTCTCCCGCAGCGTCTGGCGCTTGTCGTACAGCTTCTTGCCGACCGCCAGCGCGAGTTCGAGCTTGACCCGGCCGTCCTTGAAGTACAGGGACAGCGGGACCAGGGTGTGGCCCGCGTCGCGGACCTTGGTCTCGATCTTCTGGATCTCCATCCTGTGCAGCAGCAGCTTGCGCTTGCGCCGGGCCGCGTGGTTGGTCCACGTCCCCTGGGTGTACTCGGGGATGAAGACGTTGTCGATCCAGGCCTCGCGGTTCTGGATGTAGGCGTAGCCGTCGACCAGGTTGGCCCGCCCCTCGCGCAGCGACTTGACCTCGGTGCCGGTGAGCACGAGGCCGCACTCGTAGGTGTCGAGGATCGTGTACTCGTGTCGCGCCTTCTTGTTCTGCGCGATCAGCTTGTGTCCGGTTTCCTTTGCCATAGCGCGGCCATTCTCGCACTTCGACGCCGGATCGGGCAGCCGCTTTACCGCCGGGCGGCCGGGTCAGGACCGGGTGCCGAGCCCGGCCAGGACGCGCAGGGCGAGCGCGTCGGCGTCCTCGCCCGCGGCGGCCGGGACGTCCGGGGTCAGGCCGGTGCCGTCCAGGGAGCGTCCGGCCGGGGTGTAGTAGCGGCCGACGGTCAGCTCCAGCACCGCGCCGTCGGCGAGCCGGCTGGGCTGCTGGACGGTGCCCTTGCCGAAGGTCCGGGAGCCCACCACCACGGCACGGCTGCGGTCCTGGAGGGCCCCGGCGAGCAGTTCGGCGGCGCTCATCGTGCCGCCGTCCACCAGCACCACCAGCGGGCTGCGCCGGTCGCCGCCGGGCGGGGCGGTCAACTCCCGCTTCTCGCCGCGCTCCTGGTAGGAGCCGACGGCGCCGCCGTCCAGGAAGCTCCCGGCGGTGCCGACGGCCTCGTCCAGCAGCCCGCCGGAGTTGCCGCGCAGGTCGAGCACCACCCCGGCGTGCGGGGCGCGCAGCGCGGCGCGCACCTGGTCGGCCACGCCGCTGGTGAAGCCCCGGACGGTGATCCGCAGCACGCCCTTGTCCAGGTGCTCCGCGGTGACCTGCCGGCTGTCCAGCAGCACCCGCCGCAGCCGCAGTTCGCGCACCTCGCCGCCGTCGCGCTGGACGGCCAGGGTGACCTCGGAGCCGGCCCGGCGCTCGTCGCCCTGCCCGCGCAGCCGGGCGACCACCTCGGTGACCGGCAGCCGGTCGGCCTGGTCCCGGTCGATCCGCAGCAGCCGGTCGCCGGGGGCGATCCCGGCCTCGGCGGCCGGTCCGGCCGGGGTGACCTGGGAGACCGAGGTGACGCCGTCCTCGCCGCGGCCGACCGACAGCCCGACCCCGGGGTAGCGGCCGTCCAGGCCCTGGCTGAACTCGGCGTACTCCTGGGCGCTGTAGTACGCGCCCCAGCGGTCGCCGCCGGCCGCCAGCAGGTGCTCGGCCTGCTGCTCGGACAGCGCGGCGCCCGCCGGGTCCGCCGGGAGCCCGGCGGCGGCCGGGGCGAGGTCGGCGGAGGCCCGGCGCGGCGGGTCGCCCGGGCCGTCCCAGGCGCCGGTCGCGGCGCCGCCCAGCAGCACGGCACCGAACACCAGGCTGAGCGCGGCCACCTGACGTGCCCTGCGCGGAGTTTGCAGCATGGCAACGGAGTGTAGACACCGCTCCGCGCGCGACGGGCCGGAACGGCGGAGCGCGGAACGGCGACGGCCCCGTACGGCGCAGTGCCGTACGGGGCCGAAGCGACTTCCGGGGGTCAGACCTTGAGGTACTTGCGCAGCGTGAAGAACGCCGCGATGCCGGCCATGCCCATACCGACCACGACCAGCAGCGGGATCACCGCCAGCACCGAGCCGAGGCCGATGAAGTGGATGAACTGCACCCGGTCGGCCAGCCAGCCCTGGACGAAGAAGTGCCCGCCGACCAGCAGTCCGGAGGCCAGCGCCGCGCCGAGCAGCGCGGAGAACGCGGCCTCGGCGATGAACGGCATCTGGACGTAGAAGTTCGAGGCACCGACCAGGCGCATGATGCCGGTCTCGCGCCGCCTGCTGTACGCCGACACCCGGACGGTGTTGACGATCAGCAGCAACGCGACGAACAGCATCAGCACCATGATCACGAACGCCGCCGTCTGCAGGCCGTTGAGCAGGCCGAACAGGTTCTCCAGGATCTTCCGCTGGTCCTCGACCGACTTGACGCCGGGCTTGCCCGCGAAGGCGCTCTGGATGACGTCGTACTTGGTCGGGTCGTTGAGCTTGACCCGCCAGGACTGCGGCATGGCGTCCGGGCCCAGGACGGAGATGAGCGGATTGTCCGGGTTCATGTCCTTCCAGTGCTTGTACGCCTCCGCGGAGCTCTCGTACGTGGACGACTGGACCACCGAACTCATCTTGTCCAACTGGTCCTTGATGTCCTGGACCTGCTGGTCGGTGGCCGCACCCTTGTCGCACTGGGGCGAGTTGCGGGCATCCGCCTTGGTACAGAAGTAGATGCTCACCTCGACCTTGTCGTACCAGTACCCCTTCATGGAGTTCACCTGGTCGCGGACCAGGAGCGAGGAACCGGCGAGGGCGAGGGAGAGCGCGACGCTGACCACGACCGCGATGGTCATGGTCAGATTGCGTCGGAGACCCACACCGATCTCCGACAGGACGAACTGGGCACGCATGCGGGAAACAACTCCAGGGTCGGTACTGCGCGGTCTGGCGGTCCGGGCCGGCGGGCCCTACGGGTCAGCGCTGGTCGGTCAGTGCTGGTATCCGTAGACGCCGCGGGCCTGGTCGCGGACGAGCAGCCCCTTGTCGAGCTCGATGACGCGCTTGCGCATCTGGTCGACGATGGCCTGGTCGTGGGTGGCCATCAGCACCGTGGTGCCGGTGCGGTTGATCCGGTCGAGCAGCTTCATGATGCCGACCGAGTTCTGCGGGTCCAGGTTTCCGGTGGGCTCGTCCGCGATGAGCAGCATCGGGCGGTTCACGAAGGCACGGGCGATCGCGACGCGCTGCTGCTCACCACCGGACAGCTCGCCGGGCATCCGGTCCTCCTTGCCGCCGAGGCCGACCAGCTCCAGCACCTCGGGCACCACCTTGTTGATGGCGCTCTTGGGCTTGCCGATCACCTCCAGCGCGAAGGCGACGTTCTGCGCGACGGTCTTGTTCGGCAGCAGGCGGAAGTCCTGGAAGACGGTGCCCAGCTGGCGGCGCATGTGCGGCACCTTCCAGTTGGACAGCTTGCCGAGGTCCTTGCCCAGCACGTGCACCGCGCCCGTGGAGGGACGTTCCTCCCGCAGGCACAGTCGCAGGAAGGTGGACTTTCCCGAGCCGGACGAGCCGACCAGGAAGACGAACTCGCCCTTCTCGATCTCCAGCGAGACGTTGTCCAGGGCGGGACGGTTCTGCTTGGGATAGGTCTTGGAGACGTTGTCGAATCTGATCACGGCTGCATCACGGAGGCCATCCTAGGCGGCGCCAGTCCTCGGTCGATCCGCCCCGGAGGCCCGGCCCGGGGGCGGGCGATGGGAGCGCGGAGGGCCGCTCCCGGTCTGGGACCATACGCGAACCTGCGGTGGGCCCGCAGGGACAGCCCAGGACGGATTCCGGAATCTGGGGGAGAATGTCCGGTTGTGCCCCGATAATTGCGAGCCATCTCACAGCCCGGGAGCCGGAACGGCCAGAACCTGGCAGAGTGGAGGTGGCGACCGTGTCCGGCCGCTCCCCCGTACAGGGCAGACTCCCCCGTACAGGTAGGAAGAGGGAACCAAAGCCCCGTCCGGTGCGTTGCTGTAGCAGCGAGGAGGAGATCGCATGACCTGCGACCATCTGGTGTGCGCCAACTGCAACGGCCGCGTCAGCGACGGGCGTTGCCCGGTGTGCCGCGCCAACCGGGCCCGGCTGCAGGAGCAGCAGGGGCCGTTCGCCGCACTCTCCCCCGCGATGCTGCTGGCCCTGCTGGCCGGACTGCTCGCGGTGGCGCTGATCGCGCGGCAGGCGCTGGCCTGACGAACCTGCGGTACGACGAAGGGCCCCGACCGCTGCGGTCGGGGCCCTTCGCGTGTGCCTGCTGTTACTCGGCGCTGGTCTCGCGCTGCTTGCGCCAGCGGATCCCGGCCTCGATGAAGCCGTCGATGTCGCCGTCCAGGACCGCCTGCGGGTTGCCCGCCTCGTACGCGGTGCGGACGTCCTTGACCATCTGGTACGGGTGCAGCACGTAGGAGCGCATCTGGTTGCCCCAGGAGCTGCCGCTGTCCTTGAGCGCGTCCATCGCCGCGCGCTCCTCCTGGCGGCGCCGCTCCAGCAGCTTGGCCTGGAGGACGTTCATCGCCGAGGCCTTGTTCTGGATCTGCGAGCGCTCGTTCTGGCAGGAGACCACCACGCCGGTCGGGATGTGCGTGATGCGCACCGCCGAGTCGGTGGTGTTGACGCCCTGGCCGCCGGGGCCGGAGGCGCGGTAGACGTCGATGCGCAGCTCGCCCTCGTCGATGTCGACGTGGTCGGACTGCTCGACGACCGGGAGCACCTCGACGCCGGCGAAGGAGGTCTGCCGACGGCCCTGGTTGTCGAAGGGCGAGATGCGGACCAGGCGGTGGGTGCCCTGCTCGACCGAGAGGGTGCCGTACGCGTAGGGCGCCTTCACGGTGAAGGTCGCGGACTTGATGCCGGCCTCTTCGGCGTACGAGGTGTCGTACACCTCGGTCGGGTAGCCGTGCCGCTCGGCCCAGCGCAGGTACATGCGCATCAGCTGCTCGGCGAAGTCGGCGGCGTCCACGCCACCGGCCTCGGCACGGATGTTGATCAGCGCCTCGCGGGCGTCGTACTCACCGGAGAGGAGGGTGCGGACCTCCAGCTCCTCGACGGCCTTCTGGAGCGAGACCAGCTCGGCCTCGGCCTCGGTGCGGGTGTCCGCGTCGTCCTCGGCCTCGGCGAGTTCGAACAGCACGCCCAGGTCGTCGATGCGGCTGCGGAGGCCCTCGACGCGGCGCAGTTCGCCCTGGAGGAAGGAGAGCCGACTGGTCACCTTCTGTGCGTTCGCGACGTCGTCCCACAGGGTGGGGGCGGCTGCCTCCTCCTCCAGGACCGCGATGTCGGCCCGGATCTTGTCCAGGTCGAGGACGGCCTCGATCGACCCCATGGTCGTATCGAGGTTCTTGAGCTCTTCGGAAGGATCGACGGCTGCCACGCCCCCAGCGTAATGGTTCCGGGGGTGCTCATGACGACACCCCCGGTTCCAGCGCCGTTCCCCGCGGGCTACGGAGCCCGCGGAGCGGTGCCGTGCACGGCCGGGCGGGCCGGGTGGCCGCCGCCCGGTTCGGTGGCCGCGAAGGCCGTCCAGGCCGCGGCGGCGCCCGCCAGCAGCAGCACGGTGGCCAGCAGGACGGCCAGCAGCCGGCGCCGGCGCAGCAGCGCCGCGCGGTCCCGGCGGTGGCCCGGCGCGGTGCGCTGGGCGCGGGACTCGGCGGCGTACGCGGCCAGCTCGTCGGCCGAGGGGCGGCGCAGGCTGGTGTGGGTGTCCCGGGTGGAGTCCGGGGCGACGCCCGGCACCAGCGGGACGGCCGGACCGCGGCGGCGCTTGTGGGTGCCCGGGCCGGCGTCCACCTCGGCGTAGACCGCCTCGCCCGGGGTCAGCTGCTCCTCGGCCGGGGCACGGCCCTGGGAGGGCACCGCCAGCACCGGCAGACCGGCCAGCGAGGGCAGCTGCTCACGCAGCCGGGCGGCCAACTCGGCGGCGCGCAGCCGGGAGGCCGGGGCCTTGGCCAGGCACTCGGAGATGACCCGCCACAGCCCGTCCGGCAGGCCGGGGATCGGCGGCACCTGCTCGGTGACGTGCCGGCGCAGCACCGCGCCGGTGTGGCCGCCGCCGAACGGGGTGGAGCCGGCCAGCAGCTCGTACAGCACGGTGGCGAGGGCGTAGATGTCGACGGCGGCGCGCGGCTCCAGGCCCTCGATGATCTCGGGGGCGAGGTAGTCGGGGGTGCCGATGATCCGGGTGGCCCGGGTGCGGCGCGGGGCGTCGACCAGGCGGGCCACCCCGAAGTCGGTGAGCTTGGCGCGCGGGGCGCCGCCCGGGCCGGGCGCGGCGGCGAGGTCGAGCAGGACGTTCTCCGGCTTGACGTCGCGGTGGACGATCCCGGCCGCGTGCGCGGCCGCCAGGCCGTCGGCGACGTCGGCGATGATCGAGGCGGCGGCCTGCGGCGGGAGGGCGCCGTCCCGCTCCAGCCGGGAGCGCAGGTCGGTGCCCTGGACGAGCTCCATCACCAGGGCGAGGTCGCTGCCGTCCACGACCATGTCGCGCACGCCGACCACCCGGGGGTGGTCGAGGCTGGTCAGCGCGGTGCGCTCCTGGACGAAGCGGCCGACCAGCACCTGGTCGGCGGCGAGGTCCTCGCGCAGCAGCTTGACCGCCACCGGGCCGTCGGGCCCCTCACCGAGCCAGACCGTCCCGGCCGAACCCCGGCCGATCACCTGGTGGACGGTGTACCGGCTGCCGATCTTGCGTGCCAATGCTGCTCCGTGGGCGGCGCGGGAGCGCTCCGGGGGTCCGGGCGCGCTCGGTGGGGCGGGACAACAGCGACCAACCTACGCGCCCGGACCCCCCGTGCGGGCCGCCTGGGGGCCGTGGAGCGGCACTCGGGGGCGAGAAATCTCGGGAATTGTCGACAAAGCGTCAATCATGGCTTCCGGGGCGCTACCGGACGCCCGGTCAGCCGCCGGGCGGGCCGGTCGCCCCGGCCCGCACCCCGCCGGCCGCCCGGGCCCGCGTCAGCCGTTGGAACTGCCGATGACGCTGTTCACCCAGTCCCGGGCGGAGTCGAACCAGCCCACGACGTTGTCCCAGTAGTGCGGCAGCGGCGTGAAGTTCCACAGCGCCAGCGCGGCCACCGCCAGCACCAGCAGCACCATCAGGCAGCCCTTGAGACAGCCCAGCCCCGGGATGTACATCCGGTTGCGGCTGCGCGGACGCCGCTCGCGCGGCGGGGCGCTCTCCCGACGGGACGGCTCCCGCGGCTCCTCCCGCGGCGGCCGGGACTCCCGGTGCTGCGGCGCGGGCGGCTCGGCCCGGCGCGGCACCGGGGTGGGCGCGGGCGGCGGCGGGTAGCCGCCCTGCGGCCCGCCCTGGCCGGACGGGGCCTGCCGGTAGCCGCCGGGCGGCTGCGGACGGCCGCCGCTCTGGCCGCCCTGCCCGCCCTGAGGCCCCTGGTTGACCTGGTAGGGCGGCGGGGCGACCGGCGGGCGCTGGGCGTAGCCGGGCGGCGGCGCCTGGCGGCGCTGGTCCGGGCGGTAGCCGGCCGGGGGCTGCGGCTGGTAGCCGGGCGCGCCCTGGCCGGCGTGACCGCCCTGGCCGCCCTGCTGGGCCTGGCCCCCCTGGTGCGCCTGGTAGGGCGGCGGGGCGACCTGCGGGTCCTCGAAGTCCTCCGGCCCGAAGTAGCCGACCTGGGTCTGCTGGTTGCGGTCGCGCGCCGCCCGCAGCTGGGTCTGCCAGGGGTGCGGTGCCTCCTCCGGCGGCGGCCCGGCCGGGGCGCCCGGCGGGGGCGGCGGCACGGCGGTGGGCGGCATCACCTGGGTACGGTCCTGGGTGCTGTACGGGGGCCCGGGCGGCGGCTGGGTGCCCATCACCCGGGTCGCCGCGGCCGGGTCGTACTGCCCGGCCGGGTCGTACGGCGGGACGCCCGGGGGCGGGGGCAGCACCTGGGTGCGGTCGTCGGCCCCGAACGGTCCGGGCCCGCCGGGGGCCACCGGCACGGTGCCGGGCACGGCGGTCGGCCGCGGGTCCGGCAGCAGCAGGGCGCCGACCGCCAGGGCCTCGTCCACCGCCGCCGGCGAGGCGTGCACGCCGACCCCGGCCGCGACCACCCGCAGGGCGCGGGCCAGCACGGTGGCGCTCGGCCGCTGCGCCGGGTCCTTGCGCAGGCAGCGCTCGATCACCGTCCAGAGCGGCTCGGGCATGGTGCTGGGCCGCTGCGGCTCCTGCGCCAGGTGGGCCTGGAGCACCGCCAGGGCGCTGTCGCCCTGGAACGGCTGGCGGCCGGTGACCAGCTCGTACAGCATGATCCCGGCGCCGTAGACGTCCACCGCGGAGGTCTGCGGGCGGCCCTCGGCGGACTCCGGCGCGACGTACGCGGGGGTGCCGACGAACTCGTGGGTGCGGGTGACGCCCGGGGAGTCGGCCAGCCGGGCGATGCCGAAGTCGGTGAGCAGCGGGTGCATCTGCTCGGTGCCCTGCACCACGGTGGAGGCGAGCAGCACGTTGGCCGGCTTGAGGTCGCGGTGGACGATGCCGTCCGCGTGGCTGGCCGCCAGCGCGTCCGCGACCTGGGCCATCAGCAGGGAGCCGGCGATCGGGCTGAACGGGCCGTTGGCGCGCAGGTAGCGGGCCAGGTCGGGGCCCTCCACCAGGTCCATCACCAGCGCCAGCAGCTCGCCCTCGACGACCAGGTCGCGGACCCGGACGATGTTCGGGTGGCTCAGCCGCAGCAGCAGCGAACGCTCGCGCAGGAAGCGCATCACCACGTCCGGGTCGGCCGCCAGTTCCTCGCGCAGCACCTTGATGGCCACCTGCTGCCCGGGCTCGCTGCCCGGCACCTGGACGTCCTGGCGCACCAGACCGCGCCAGACCGTCCCGGTGGCACCCCGCCCCAGGGTCTCCTCAAGCAGATACTTGCTGCCGACTGGCCGCACCTGTCGCACTCCTCGCCGTGCCGCCCGCGGGGCGCTCCCCCGCCGGTGTGCGGTGAGCCTGCCGGGCCCGTGTTTGCGGCCACTCTAACGGTGTCCGTACGGGTTTTTGAGGTGACCGGCTGGCGGTCGGAGCAGGGTTGGGGGACATCCCCTAGGGAACCACCCGGAGGCGGCCGCCGGGCCCCTCGGCCGGGCGGGCGGAGCGACGGTTGACCTGACCCTCCGTCGCCTCCACCATGGCGATGATCGCAAGATCGTCAAATCCGGTACGGTGCGCGGACCGTCCGCGCCGGATGGCAGGATGGACACTCGCCACTCGTGTGGCCCAAGGGTCGCCGCGATCGCCCCGCGCGTGCGCGACGACACCGGGCAGCGGTACCAGGCATCACACCAGCAGAAGGGACCCGCGGGCGAGATGCAGATCCGGCTGACCGTCCTCCGACCGCGCAGCGGCCCGACCGCCGCCGGCTCCGCCATCCCCTACGTGGACGTGCTGGTCACCGCACCCGTCGGCACCGCGCTCGGCGCCATCGCGGGCGCACTCGCGGGCGCCGTCGGCGTGCGCGGGCCACGGGCCGCCACCCATGTGCACCTGTACGCCGGGGCGCACCGGGTGGACGAGCACACCCTCCTCGGCCACCCCCCGCTGCTCGACGGCGCCGTGCTCAGCCTCAACGAGCCCGACCCCACCGCCGACGACCCCGACGACACCCGCGCCGCGGCCGAACTGCGCGTGGTCGGCGGCCCGGACGCCGGCGGCGTGCACCGGCTGCACGGCCGGGAGATCCGGATCGGCCGCTCCGGCGAGGCCGACGTCCCGCTCGACGACCCGGACGTCTCCCGGCTGCACCTCGCCCTGCACCTCGGCGAGGACGGCCGGGCCACCGTCCGCGACCTCGGCTCCACCAACGGCACCACCCTGGACGGCCGGATCGTCCCGCCCCTGCCGCCCGAGGCCGCCGTCCCCCTGGAACACGGCGCGCTGCTGCGGATCGGCGAGTCCACCCTCCAGGTCCTCGAACCGCTCGGCGAGCCGGCCCGCGCCGCCCTGCCCGACGGCAACGGCCACCTCCAGCTCGCCGCCCCCGGCCCCGTCCGGCCCGCTCCGCCCGTCCTCGAACCGCCCACCGCCCCCGAGCCCGCCCCGGGCCGCGGCCGCGGCCTCTTCTCCCTGCTGCCCGGCCGCGCCGCCGAGCCGCCCGGCCAGGAGAGCGCCGAACGCCACCACACCGCCGTACGGCTGCGCCAGGCCGCCGCCCAGCGGGAGCGCTGGCCCGACCTCGCCACCGTGCTGCTCAACGCCGTCGGCCCCGGCCCCCGGCTGTGGGAGCGCGGCCCCGGCCACCCCGACGCGCTCACCCTGCGGCTGGGCACCGCCGACCGCCCCGGCGGCGCCGGCACCACCCCCGGCACCATGCTGCCCGCGGTGCCCGTCACCCTCGACCTCCAGACCGCCGGCAGCCTCGGCCTCAGCGGCCCGCGCGAACGCCTGGACGCGCTCACCCGCGCCGTCGTCGCCCAGCTCGCCGCACTGCACCCGCCGACCGGACTGAGCCTCGTCGTGGTCGACGCCGACCCGGCCCGCAGCCCCGAGGACCGCGTCGACACCTGGGCCTGGGCGCTGTGGCTGCCCCACCTGCGCCCCGTCGACGGCCAGGACTGCCGCCTGCTGACCGGCTTCGACGACGACCAGGCCACCGCCCGGCTCACCGAGCTCACCGCCCGGCTCAGCGGCCCGACCGGCCCCGGCGGCCACCCCGCCACCGTGGTCGTGGTGGACGGCCGCCCGGCCACCGAGGCCGCCCGGCACGCGCTCGACCTGCTGCTGCGCCAGGGCCCGGCGGTCGGCATCTTCCCGGTCTGCCTCGCCGAACAGCCCGAACTGCTCCCCCGCGGCCTCGGCGCCACCGCCCTGATCACCGGCGAGGTCGGCACCCAGCTCTCCCTGGACCGCCCGGTCGCCCGCGGCCGGGAAACCCTGCACGAGGTCTCGCTGGACGCCGTCTCCGACGCCTGGGCCGAACGGCTGGCCCGCCTCCTCGCCCCGCTGCGCGAAGCCGCCCCGGTCTCCCGCGGCCCGCTGCCGGACGCGCTGCGGCTGCTCGACCTGCTCCAGCTCGACACCGTCACCCCGGCCAAGCTCTCCGCCCGCTGGGCCGCCCACGCCGGCGGCATCGGCGCCGCCACCGCCCTGCTCGGCACCACCCGGGACGAGCTGTGCACCCTCGACCTGGCCGACCCCGAACTCACCCTGCCCTCCCCCGACCCGGGCGGCCCCCACCTGCTGATCGGCGGCGCCCGCGGCTCCGGCAAGACGGAACTGCTGCGCACCCTGGTCGCCTCGCTCGCCGTCTCCGAGCGGCCCGAGCGCCTCGCCGTCACCCTCATCGAGGGCCGGGCCACCGGCGACGGCCAGGACGGACTGGACGGCTGCACCGAGCTGCCGCACGTCACCGGCCGGGTGAACGCCGTCGCCGACCCGCGCGCCGCACTCCTCGCCGCCGAGGCGCTGGAGGACGAACTCGCCCTGCGGGAGCGGCTGTTCGACGGGCTGGACTTCGCCTCCTGGCACGCCGCACGGATCTTGGACGGGCACATCCTGGACGGACACGGCCTGGACGGGCAGCGGCTGGACGACCACGGCGCGACCTCCGTACCGGTCCCCGCCACCGTCGGCGCCGGCACCACCTCCACCGCGGCGCGGATCATCCAGCCGCGCAGCGCCGAGGACTCCCGGCCGTCCGCCGCCCCCACGGGCCCCGTCCCGGCCCGGCTGGTCGTCGTCGTCGACGACTACGACGCCCTGCTCTCCCCCACCTCCCCGGTCGGCCGCCCGCTGGCCCGCGCGCTCGCCGCCGTCGCCCGGCGCGGCGGCCCGCTCGGCATCCACCTCGCCGTCGCCACCGGCCGCCCCGAGGAGAGCGCCGGCACCGAGGTCGACGAGGCCGCCCTGCTGCGGATCGCCCTGCGCACCGAGGACCCGGCCGACTCCGACCTGCTGATCCACCTCGGCGACGCGGCCGCCCTCCCCGAGGACACCCCCGGCCGCGGCTACCTGCGCCGCCCGGACGGCGGCGTCACCGCCTTCCAGACCGCCCGCATCAGCGGCCGCATCCCGCGCACCGCCACCCTGCGCCCCACCGTGGTCGCGATAGACCCCCTCCAGCTGGGCGCCCCACCGGCCCGCCGCCCGGTCCGCGAGCTCGGCAACGGCCCCACCGACCTCGCCCTCCTCGCCAGCGCCCTCCAGCGCGCCGCCTCCCGCTAGGGTCCGCACGCGGGGCTTCGGCGCCACCTGCGCAGGAAGTCGACCGGACCGACTTCCTGTGCAGAGAACAAGAGGCGTTTCGCTCCGCTGTGGGAATGCGAGCACGGAGAACACGAAGCCCGCCTTCGAGATGATCTCGAAGGCGGGCCCCAGCACCGGAACCGTCGCGGTCAGGCGGTCAGGCGGTCAGACGCACTTGATGTCGCGGTTGGCCACGGCCATGCCGACGACCTTGCCGCCGTCCACGGTGAACTCGTACTTCCAGCCCTGCTGTCCCTCGACCGGCAGCTCGTACTTGCCGCTCTTGGCCAGCTGGAGGCCCTTGGCGCCGTACGCCTGCTGGAGGGCGTCCAGGGTGGAGCCGGCACCGATGCCCTCGGCGGTCCTGGCCTCGGCCGGGGCGACCAGTTCGCGCAGGCCGGTGGCGGCGAAGGAGACCCGGCCGGTGGCCAGGAAGGCCTTGTCCTTGGCCTCGCGGGCCACCCACATGTCCGCGATGGACTTGGTGGCGTCGGCCATCAGCTTGGCGGTGGCGGCCGAGTCCTTGGCCGCAGCGGCCGAACCGGCGGCGGCCGCGGCGGCATCCTTCGCGGAGGCCCCTGGCGGCAGCGTGCCCGCCGGGGCGGGGGCCTTGCCCCGGGCCGCGTCCGCCTGGGCATTGAGGTCCTTGTAGCGGGCCTCGGTGGCCGCCTCGGCGTCCATCCGGGTCTTGTCCGGTGCCGGGCCGCCCTTGTAGACGAAGTCGGTGCAGCCGTCGAGCAGCGAGACCGGCGCCGCCTCCAGCGCACCGGTGGCCAGCCCGGCGTCCTTCGCCGTCCCCGGCTTGAGGCCGCGGTAGCCGGCCGCCGAGAAGGCCTCCGGCGCCTTGGACGTCGGCGCCGCCGAGGCCGTGGCGGTGGAGTCGGCCTTCGCCGTGTCCTTCTTGTCGTCGTTGCCGCAGGCCGCCGCTCCGGCGACCAGCAGCACCACCGAGACGGCCGCGCCCACTGCGCGGATCGGTCCCCGGTTCTTCCCCATGTCGATTCCCCCAAAGTTCGTTCGGGAGCACCGTATCGAACGTGCGTCCACGATCCGTAACCGGTTTTCGGGGCGGTGGCGGGAACGCGGAAGGGCCCGCGGCCGAAGACGCGGGCCCTTCCGTACAGCCGTCCTGCAGCCGTCCGTCAGCGCATCGAACCGGTGCGCAGCAGGGTGCGGATGACGCGCATCGCGACCGAGAGGCTGGACAGCTCGTAGTTGTCCGAACCCCTTATGTCGTCGAGGGTGGCCTTGGCGCGGTTGAGCAGGGTGGAGTTGAGGTCCGCCCAGGCGGTGTAGCGCTCCTCGGGGGTGGCGCCCTCGGGGCCGCAGGCCAGGATGTCGGCGGTCAGCGCCGCGTGCGCCGCGAAGAGGTCCTCGCGGATCGCGGCCCGGGCCATCGACGACCAGCGGTCGGTGCGGGGCAGGTCGATGATGCGGTCGAGCAGGTGCGAGATCTGCAGGCGGTCGCCCAGGTCGTAGTACAGCTCGGCGACCTCGGCGACGTCCTTGCCGGAGCGGTCCGCGACCTCGGTGATGTCCAGGGTCGGGAAGACCGAGGACAGCCCGGCGATCCGGGTGGCCAGCGCGTCCGGCACGCCGGCGGCGGCGAGCTCGCCCTGGATCTTCTCGAACCAGGTCAGGTCCTCGCCGCGGAGCGGCTTGGGCAGCGAGCCCCAGACCTGGTTGATCCGGTCGTGGAAGAACTCGATGGTGCCGGCGATGTCGAGCGGCTGGCGGCGGTTGTTGAGCATCCACCGGGTGGCGCGCTCGACCAGGCGCCGCGAGTGCAGCCGCATCTTGGTCTGGATCCGGGCCGGGACCTTGTTGTCCAGGCCCTCGATCTCGGCCCAGATCTCCTCCAGGCCGAAGACGGCCCGCGCGGCGGTGTGCGTCCGGGCGATCTCCTCGTAGGTCGCGCCGGTCTCCTCCTTCAGGCGGAAGGCGAAGGTGCAGCCACCGCGGTTGATCGTGTCGTTGACGATCAGCGTGGTGATGATCTCGCGGCGCAGCGCGTGGTTGTCGATCGCGTCGGCGAACTTCGCGCGCAGCGCGCTCGGGAAGTACTCGTGCAGCGCGGTGCGGAAGTACGGGTCGTCCGGCAGGTCGGTGGCGAGCAGCTCGTCGGCCAGGATGATCTTGGTGTAGGCGAGCAGCACCGACATCTCGGGCTGGGAGAGCCCGCGGCCGTTCTGCTGGCGCTCGCGGATCTGGCGCTCGACGGGCAGGAACTCCAGCCCGCGGTCGAGCCGGCCGGCCGCCTCGAAGCGGTTGATCATCCGGGCGTGGACGTTGACCATGCTGTGCGCCTGGGCGACGGCGTTGGCCAGCACGACGTTCTGCGCGTAGTTGTTGCGCAGCACCAGGTGGCCGACCTCGTCGGTCATCTCGGCGAGCAGGACGTTGCGCTGCTTGACCGTCATGTCGCCCTCGGCGACGACCTGGTTGAGCAGGATCTTGATGTTGACCTCGTGGTCCGAGGTGTCCACACCGGCCGAGTTGTCGATGGCGTCGGTGTTGATCCAGCCGCCGGCCGCCTCGGGGCCGCCGGTGGCCGCGTACTCGATGCGGCCGAGCTGGGTGCAGCCGAGGTTGCCGCCCTCGCCGATGACCCGGGCCCGGACCTGCTCGCCGTTGACCCGGATGGCGTCGTTGGCCTTGTCCCCGACCTCGGCGTTGGTCTCGGTGGAGGCCTTGACGTAGGTGCCGATGCCGCCGTTCCAGAACAGGTCGACCGGCGCCTGGAGGATGGCCTTCATCAGCTCGGCCGGGGTGAGGCGGGTCTCCTGGATGCCCAGCGCGGCCCGGACCTGCGCGCTGACCTGGATCGACTTGGCGCTGCGCGGGAACACGCCGCCGCCGGTCGAGATCAGCGACTTGTCGTAGTCGTCCCAGGAGCTGCGCGGCAGGTCGAACAGGCGGCGGCGCTCGGCGTACGAGACGGCCGCGTCCGGGTTCGGGTCCAGGAAGATGTGGCGGTGGTCGAAGGCCGCCATCAGCCGGATGTGCTCGCTGAGCAGCATGCCGTTGCCGAAGACGTCGCCGGACATGTCGCCGATGCCGACGACCGTGAAGTCCTCGGACTGGGTGTCGTGGCCCAGCTCGCGGAAGTTGCGCTTGACCGACTCCCAGGCGCCGCGGGCGGTGATGCCCATGCCCTTGTGGTCGTAGCCGGCCGAGCCGCCGGAGGCGAAGGCGTCGCCCAGCCAGAAGCCGTACGACTCCGCGACGCCGTTGGCGATGTCGGAGAAGGTCGCGGTGCCCTTGTCGGCGGCGACGACCAGGTAGGTGTCGTCCTCGTCGTGGCGGACCACGTCGGCCGGGTGGACGACCTCGCCGGCCACCAGGTTGTCGGTGATGTCGAGCAGCGCCGAGATGAAGGTCTTGTACGAGGAGACGCCCTCGGCCAGCCAGGCGTCGCGGTCCACCGACGGGTCCGGCAGCTGCTTGGCGACGAAGCCGCCCTTGGCGCCGACCGGGACGATGACGGTGTTCTTGACCATCTGGGCCTTGACCAGGCCGAGGATCTCGGTGCGGAAGTCCTCGCGCCGGTCGGACCAGCGCAGACCGCCGCGGGCGACCTTGCCGAAGCGCAGGTGCACGCCCTCGACCTGCGGCGAGTACACCCAGATCTCGAACGCCGGGCGCGGGGCCGGAAGGTCCGGGATGGCCTGCGGGTCGAACTTCATCGACACGTAGGAGTGCCACGCGCCGGAGCCGTCGTGCTGGAAGAAGTTGGTCCGCAGGGTGGCCTTGATGAGGTGCAGGAAGGAGCGCAGGATGCGGTCCTCGTCCAGCGACACGACCTCGTCGAGCGCGCCGGACAGCTCCTCCAGGATGCCCTCGGTCAGCTCCAGGGCGCCGGAGCGGTGGCTGGGGCTGAGCCGGGCCTCGAAGAGGTTGACCAGCAGGCGGGTGGTGTGGGTGTTGTTGCGGAGCGCGTCCTCCATGTAGTCCTGGGAGAACGTGGAGCCCGCCTGGCGCAGGTACTTGGCGTAGGCGCGCAGCACCATCGCCTGGCGCCAGTTCAGCCCGGCGGTGAGGACCAGCTCGTTGAAGCCGTCGTTCTCGGCCTTGCCGGTCCAGGTCGCGGCGAAGGTGTCCTGGAAGCGCTCGCGGGCCTCGTCGGTGAGCTCGGTGGCCTCGCGCAGCTTGAGGCCGAAGTCGTACACCCACGCGGTGGTGCCGTCGGAGCGGCGCAGCGCGTACGGGTGCTCGTCCAGGACCTCGACGCCCAGGCGCTGGAGCACGGGCAGGACCTCGCTGAGCGAGATCGGGCCGCCGACCCGGTAGATCTTGAAGCGGCGCTCGTCGTCGCCCGCGCCGACCGGCTGGTACAGGTTGAGGCGGAAGTCGCCCTCGCCGTGCAGCGCCTCGATCTGCTTGATGTCCGAGACGGCGGTGCGCGGCGGGAAGTCGGCGCGGTAGCCGTCGGGGAACGCGTTGGCGTACTTGTGGCCGAGCTCGGCGGCCTTCTCCTCGCCCAGCTCGGTGTGCAGCTGGTCGTGGAAGCCGTCCATCCAGAACCGGGCGGCCTCGGCCAGGCGGTTCTCGATCCGCTCGATGTCGGAGTCGGTGAGCCGGGGCAGCTCGGTGCCCGGGGCGACCCGGACGACGAAGTGCAGGCGGGTCAGCACCGACTCGGTGGCGTACACCGTGTAGTCGATGGTGGCGCCGTTCAGCTCTTCCTTGAGGATGTCGGTGAGCAGCAGCCGGATGCGCGTGGTGTAGCGGTCGCGCGGGAGGTAGATGAAGGCGGAGAAGTAGCGCCCGTACTCGTCCTGGCGCAGGAAGAGCCGCAGCTTACGGCGCTCCTGGAGGTACAGCACGCTGGTGGCGATGGAGAGCAGTTCGGCGGCCGAGGTCTGGAAGATCTCGTCGCGCGGGAAGGTCTCCATGATCTGGAGCAGGTCGCGGCCGTCGTGGCTCTCGCTGGAGAAGCCGGAGCCGTCCAGCACCTCCTGGACCTTGCGGCGCACGACCGGGATGCGGGTGACCGACTCGGTGTAGGCGGCGGAGGAGAACAGGCCGAGGAAGCGGCGCTCGCCGGTGGGCTCGCCGGCGGCGTTGAACTTCTTCACGCCGACGTAGTCGAGGTAGGCCGGGCGGTGCACGGTGGAGCGGCTGTTGGCCTTGGTCAGGACGAGCAGCTTCTTCTCGTGGGCCTTGGCGCGGACCGGGGCGGAGAGCCGGCCGAAGGCCTCGGAGACCGAGTGGTGGCGGTCGTCGTGGCTGTGCGGGTCGGAGCGCAGGATGCCCAGGCCCGTCCCGGCGACGGCCTTGAGGACCTCCTCGCCCTCGTGCTCGACCAGGTCGTACTCGCGGTAGCCGAGGAAGGTGAAGTGGTCGTCGGCGAGCCAGCGCATCAGCTCCCAGGCCTCGCCGACCTCCTGCTCGGGCAGCTCGGCCGGGGGCTCCTCGGCCAGCTCGTCGGCCAGGCGCAGCGCGCTGTCGCGCATCTTGCCCCAGTCCTCGACGACCTCGCGGACGTCGCCGAGCACGCGGCGCAGGTTGGTCTCGATGGTGCGCAGGTCGTCGCGGTCGGTCTCGCGGTCGATCTCGATGTGCATCCACGACTCGACGGTCGCGTCGGCGGGCCACTCGGTGCCGGCGGCCTGGCTGCGGGAGCAGGCGTCGACGTCCAGGATCTCCAGCAGCTTGCCGGTGATGTCACGGCGGACGAGCAGCTGGGGGTGGACGACGAGGTGGATCGCGCGGTCCTGGCGGGAGAGCTCGTTGGTGACCGAGTCGACCAGGAAGGGCATGTCGTCGGTGACGACCTCGACCACGGTGTGGCCGCAGGACCAGCCGTTCTCCTCGACCGAGGGGGTGTGGACCCGCACCTCGGCGGTGCCCTGGGGGCGCTTGAGCCCCAGGCGGTAGTGGGAGGCGGCCGCGCCGTACACGTCGACCGGGTCGAGGTCGACCAGGTCCTCGGGCGCGGTGTGGAGGTAGTAGTGGTGCAGGTACGCGGTCAGAGCACCGTTGCTCAGACCCTCCCCCGGCGCCGCTCCCCCCACCTGGCTGTTCTCAGCGGCTGCGGCTGCCTTCTTGAGCAGTTCGGCCTTGGCTGCGTCCAGCTTGGTCTGCATGACTTCTTGGCTCCTGTCGCGCGCCGTTGCGTGACTCGGTGGTGTGTGGGTGTACACCGACGGGTCGCTCGCAATCCTGCCGCACCGTCCGACTGAAAGGGGCTCATGGCACGCATGAAACGCCCTCCCAGCGGGTAGGACGACACGTTCGTCCTGCAAGCCACCCGACGACGCCAGCCAGCCTAACCGGATCAATCGAAGGTGCACAGGGACAGGGAGGCGCAAACCCACAGGATGTCGGGTCCGTCCTGGACACCATGTCCAAACCGGAGCGTCGTGTTCGCTTTCAGCCCATATGCGGGTAACCGTGCCGGGTGGGCGGCACGAAGGTCTCCTTGATCGCCCGCGCCGAGGTCCAGCGCAGCAGGTTCTGCGCGGCGCCCGCCTTGTCGTTGGTCCCGGAGGCCCGGGAGCCGCCGAAGGGCTGCTGGCCGACCACGGCGCCGGTGGGCTTGTCGTTGATGTAGAAGTTCCCGGCGGTGAAGCGCAGCTCCTCCACGGCCTGGGCGATGGCGTACCGGTCCTGGGCGATCACCGCGCCGGTGAGGCCGTACGGGGCACCCGCGTCGACCCGACGGAGCACGTCGTCCCAGCGGGAGTCCTCGTAGACGTGGACCGCCAGGATCGGCCCGAAGTACTCGGTGCGGAAGATCTCGCCCCGGTGGTCCGAGGAGACCAGCACGGTCGGCCGGACGAACCAGCCGATCGCGTCGTCGTACTGGCCGCCGGCCACCAGTTCGACGGTCGGGTCGGCCTTCGCCCGCTCGATCGCGGTGCGGTTCCGCTCGAAGGCGCGCTTGTCGATCAGGGCGCCCATGAAGTTCGACAGGTCGGTGACGTCGCCCACCGTCAGGGCGTCCACCTCGGCCAGGAAGTCGTCCTTGATCGTGAGCCAGAGGCTGCGCGGCAGGTAGGCGCGGGAGAGCGCCGAGCACTTCTGGCCCTGGTACTCGAAGGCGCCGCGGACCATCGCGGTCCGCAGGATGTCCGGGTCGGCCGAGCGGTGGGCCAGCAGGAAGTCCTTGCCGCCGGTCTCGCCGACGATCCTCGGGTACGTGCGGTAGCCGCCGATGTTCGCGCCGATGCTCTGCCAGAGCGACTGGAAGGTGGCGGTCGAGCCGGTGAAGTGGAGCCCGGCGAACGCCGGGTCGGCGAGCACCACCGGGGAGACCTGGAGGCCGTCGCCGGTGACCAGGTTGACCACCCCGGGCGGCAGGCCGGCCGCCTCCAGCAGCCGCATCAGGTGGTACGCGGCCAGGGTCTGGGCCGGCGCGGGCTTCCAGACCACGGTGTTGCCCATCAGCGCGGGGGCGGTGGGCAGGTTCCCGGCGATCGCGGTGAAGTTGAACGGGGTGACCGCGTAGACGAAACCTTCCAGCGGGCGGTGGTCGACCCGGTTCCACACCCCCGGGGAGGAGACCGGCTGCTCCGCCAGGACCTGCCGGGCGAACCCGACGTTGAACCGCCAGAAGTCGATCAGCTCGCAGGCGGAGTCGATCTCGGCCTGCTGCACGGTCTTGGACTGGCCGAGCATGGTCGCCGCGTTGAGCGTGTCCCGCCACGGCCCGGCCAGCAGGTCGGCGGCCCGCAGGAAGACCGCGGCCCGGTCGTCGAAGGAGAGCGAGCGCCACTGCCGCCCGGCCGCCAGCGCCGCGTCCACCGCCGCCCGGGCGTCCTCCCGGGTGGCGTTGCCGAGCACGCCCAGCTTGGCGGCGTGGTGGTGCGGCTGGACGACCTCGATCCGCTCGCCGCCGCCGAACCGCTGCTCACCGCCGATGGTCATCGGCAGCGGGACCTGCTCGGCCGCCAGCTCGTCCAGCCGCCGGACCAGCCGGTCCCGCTCCGGGCTGCCGGGCGCGTACGTCCGCACCGGCTCGTTGACCGGGGTCGGCACCTCGGTGACTGCGTCGATGGGCATGGCGGCTCCGTCCTGGCGGCTGGGGTTCGACTCCAGCCTGACCAGGGCGGGACCGTTCCGCCCGTCCAGACACGCCAACGGCGGACGTGGCGCCCGCCACGTCCGCCGTCCCGACCGGTCCGCTCGGCCCGTCGGCCCGTCGGCCCGTCGGCCCGACCGTCTCGGCTCAGCCGGTCAGCCCGTCAGCCGGCCCGCCAGCTCGACCGCCTCGGCCAGGCTGTCCACCACCGGGACGCCGACCGGCTCCAGCTTCTCCCGGGTGTGCGAGCCCCCGGTGTACAGCACCGCGCGGGCCCCCGCGTGCAGCGCCGCCAGGGCGTCGTCCGCGGCGTCGCCGATCAGCACCGTACGGGCCGGGTCGACCCGCTCGCCGAGCTCGGCCAGGTGCCTGGTCAGCTGCTGCGCCTTCTGGCCGCCGGAGGGGCCGCTGCGGCCGTCCACCCGCAGGAAGCTGCCGGTCAGGCCGAAGCCGTCGACCAGCGGGACGAGCTTCTCGTGCTCGTACATCGACAGCAGGGACTGGCTGTGCCCGGCCGCCTGCCAGCCCGCCAGCAGCTCGGGCACGCCCTCGGTCAGGCCGCAGGCCCGGCTGAGCTCGACGTAGCGGTCGTGGAAGGCGTCGTCCAGTCGCAGCCACTCCTCCGTGGAGGGCATCCGACCGAGCAGCCGCTCGTAGAACCGGGGGATCGGGATCTCGTACTGCTCGCGGTACTGCTGCAGGGTCATCGGCCCGACGCCGATGGTCGCGAACGCGGCGTTGCTCGCGCCGAGGACGGCGTCCATGTCGTGGAAGAGCGTGCCGTTCCAGTCCCAAACGATGTGAGTGCGCACGGGGTCAAACGGTAACCCGAACGGCCGACACGCCGGTAGGAGCGGGGTCACCCCCGCAAGGGTCGTACGCCGGGCGCTCCTACGCCGGGGCGGGCCTACGCCAGCAGGGCGGGGATCTCCTGGGTCGCGTACCAGAGCAGGTCGTGGTCCTCGGCGCCGTCCACGGTGAACTGGGCGTCCTGGTCGCCCGCGTCGGCCGCGGCCACCGCCGCCACCGCGGCGGCGACGTCCTCGACCACCTCGTCGTCGGCCACGTCCGCGTGCACCGAGGCGGCCTTCGCCAGCTTCACCGGGCCGGCCAGCACCACCCGGCCGAGCGAGGCCTGGTCCTGGTACTCGTCACCGGGGAAGGGCCGCACCGCCGAGTCGGCCACGTCCAGCGCCACCACGACGCGCCGGCGCGGGGAGTCCGGGTCGGCCGCCAGCAGCCGCAGCGAGGACTGCGCGGCCCGGTTGAGCGCCGCGTACTCCAGCTCCTCCAGGTCGTCGCTGACGTACCACTCGCGCAGCGCGGGCGTCACGGCGTACGCCGCGGACTGGTCCAGGGCACCGCCCTCGTGCGCCGCCGCCAGGCCGGTCAGGGTGGTGGGCACGTACACGCGCATCGGTGGCACTCTCCGGTTTCCGCGAAGCTACTCCAGCGCCCCAAGAATAAGCTCAGCCGCACCGGGCGTGATCACCTGAGCCCTCGCACCGGTGCCCGGGACTACCGCGCCGCCCCGAGCGCCTCCCGGGCGCTGCGCAGGCCGCTCTCCAGCACCGCGCCGCGGCGGGCCGGGTCCATCAGGTTCGGGCCCATCACCGCCAGGTCGGCCGGGGTGGGCGCGAGCAGCCGCACCCGGACGCCCTCGGCCCGCAGCAGCGCGGCCTCGCGCAGCAGCTGCCGGGTCACCGCGCGGCGGTAGCGGCTGACCAACTGGGCCAGCACCCCGCGCGGGCGGTCCCGGGCCCGCCACTCGCGCAGGGCGGCCACCGTGCCGCCCTCGGAGCGCTCCGACCGCGGACCGAGCCGCAGGGCCATCGGGGCGAGCACGTACACCTCGTCCAGGCCGCGGCCGAGCAGCAGGTCGGCGTTGGTGGCCGACCAGCAGCCGCCGTCGACGTAGGCCGAGCCGTCCAGGCGCACCGGCGCGAACCAGCCGGGGATCGCGCAGGAGGCCATCACGGCCCCGGCCACCGGGACGTCGGGGGCGTCCGGGTCGCCGAAGACCACCCGGTGGCCGCTGCGGTAGTCCACCGCGGCCACCCGCAGCGGGGCCGCGGCGGCGCTGGGCGGGACGGCGTCCGCGGCCTCGGCCTCGGCCTCTACCATCGCTCCCGCCTCTCCCGTCGCGCCCACCGGGAGCGGCCAGCCTCCCGGGCCGAGCAGCCCGCGCACCAGCTCGCCGACCGGGGCCAGCGAGCCGCGGCCGTGCGGCGCCACCGCCGAGACCATGGTCAGCAGCGGGTACTCGCGCGGATGCCGGACGGCGTCCCGCAGCAGGCCGGGCGAGCCGATCCCGGCCCGCGGCCGGGGCGGCAGCGCACCGCCCACCGCGGTGTCGTAGTCGAAGGCCACCCCGGCCAACGGACCCTCGGTGATCGGCAGGCCGCGCTGGTGGTCGCGCAGCTGCTCGGGGCGCACGCCCCCGGCCAGCATCGCGGCCAGGATGGCGCCGGCCGAGGTGCCGAGCAGCACGTCCGCCTCGCCCGGCCGGTGCCCGACGGCCTCCTCGACGGCGCAGAGCGCGCCGACCGTCCAGGCCGCGCCGAGCATCCCGCCGCCGCCCAGCACCAGGCCGCGCCGGGGGGTGCCCCCGGCGTCGGCGGGCGTGTCCGGCCCCGTCACCGCCCTTGTGGTCGTCCCGGCTGTCGTCATCCCGGCCGCCCGTCGTCGTCGGGTTCGGGTCAGGCTCCGATGGTGCGCGCGGACGCGCGGGCGGCGCAACGGGAGCCCGCCGCGGGACCACCCGGTCCGCCGTACCCGGGCGTCCCCTTTCGGGCCGTACGGTCCGTCCCCGCACGTCAACCGGGTGCCGCCGGCACGGCCGCCGGGCCCGTCGCCGCACTGGTCGACTCACCCGGATAGGTGAACTTCGCGCCGGCCCGAGGGGCGGCCGCAAACCCGTTGCCGCCCGGTGATCGACACCGCCAGCCTGGACCCGTCCGTACCCGCACCACCCTTGTTCGGAGCCACCGTGACCGTCAGCCCCCGCACCTGCCCGAGCGCCCGGCCCACCGCCGCGCCGACCGCCCACCGGCGCGTCCGCCCGACCGAGCACCCGACCGCCCGACCGCACCACCGGGCCCGTACGCCCGACGGCGGCTGCGACCCGACCGGGCGCCGCCCCCGCCACCCGCGCGCCGCCTGCACCACCCCCGGATCCGCCCCCGGGTCCGCCCCCGGCCCCGCCCGGCACGACGCCGGGGCGCTCGCCGCCCGCTTCGCCCACCAGCTGGTCGAGGTGCTCACCGGCGCCCGGCCCTCGGGCCAGCTGATGCGGCACACCAGCCTGGACGGCTACGGGCAGCTCGCCTCACTCGTCCGGGCCGGCGCGCTGCGCCGCGGCGGCCCGGCCGACCGGCCCCGGCTCGGCCCGGTGCACGACCGGTCGCCCTCCCCGGACGCCGTCGAGGCCTGCGTCCGGGTCGACCTCGGCCGGCGGCACCACATGGTGGCCTTCCGGCTGGAGCAGCGCGGCCCGGCCGGCCAGTGGCAGTGCACCGCCGTGGAGGCCCGGTGACGACCACGACCCGGAACACGCCCCGAGGGATGCCCCAGGGGACGGCGCAGGGCGCCGCCCCGGTACGGGAGCGGCGCCCTGTGCGGCGTCCTGCGGCCGGCGGCTCAGGCCTTGCGGCGGCGGCCCTTGGCGGACTTGGCGGCCTTGCGGCGCTCGGCGCGGGTCAGCCCGTCGCCCTCGTCCTCCGGCAGGCCGTCCTCGAAGTCGCCCTCGATGACACCGCCGCCGACCTCGTCCGAGGGGGCCGTGTAGTGCAGCCGCTGCGGCTTCGGGGCCTCCAGGCCCTTGGCCTTGATCTCCGGGCGGGCGGCGTCCTTCTCCAGCTTGTCGAGCAGCACCTCGGCGTCCGCCACCGGCACCTCCTCGACCTGCTGCTCGACCTGGACCTCCAGGTTGAACAGGTAGGCGACGGACTCCTCCTTGATGCCCTCCATCATCGCGGTGAACATGTCGAAGCCCTCGCGCTGGTACTCGACCAGCGGGTCGCGCTGCGCCATGGCCCGCAGGCCGATGCCCTCCTGGAGGTAGTCCATCTCGTAGAGGTGCTCGCGCCAGCGGCGGTCCAGCACCGACAGCACGACGCGGCGCTCCAGCTCGCGCAGGATCTCCTCGCCGAGCTGGTCCTCGCGGGCGCCGTACTGCGCCTGGACGTCCTCCTGGACGACCTTGGTCAGGAAGTCCGGGGTCAGGCCGGCCGGACCGCCGACCTCCTCCTCCAGCTCCGCGAGGTCCAGGGTGATCGGGTAGAGCTGCTTGAACGCGGTCCAGAGCTTGTCGAGGTCCCAGTCGTCCTCGAAGCCCTCGCCGGTGGCCGCCTTGACGTAGGCCTCGACGGTGTCGTCCATGAAGTGGCCGACCTGCTCCTGGAGGTCCTCGCCCTCCAGGACGCGGCGGCGCTCGCCGTAGATGACCTCGCGCTGGCGGTTGAGCACCTCGTCGTACTTGAGGACGTTCTTGCGGATCTCGAAGTTCTGCTGCTCGACCTGGGTCTGCGCGGAGGCGATCGCGCGGGTGACCATCTTGGACTCGATCGGCACGTCCTCGGGCACGTTGGCCATCGAGAGCACGCGCTCGACCATGCCGGCCTTGAACAGGCGCATCAGGTCGTCGCCCAGCGACAGGTAGAAGCGGGACTCGCCCGGGTCGCCCTGACGGCCGGAGCGGCCGCGCAGCTGGTTGTCGATCCGGCGGGACTCGTGCCGCTCGGTGCCGAGGACGTAGAGGCCGCCGGCCTCCTTGACCTCGTCCTGCTCGGCCTTGACCGAGGCCTTGGCCTTCTCCAGCGCGGCCGGGAACTCGGCCTCGTACTCCTCCGGGTTGTCGCCCGCGGAGAGCCCGCGCTGGGCCAGCTCGGCCGCCGCCAGGTGGTCCGGGTTGCCGCCGAGCATGATGTCGGTGCCACGGCCGGCCATGTTGGTGGCGACGGTGACGGCGCCCTTGCGGCCGGCCTGGGCGACGATCTGCGCCTCGCGCTCGTGGTGCTTGGCGTTCAGCACCTCGTGCGGGATGCCGCGCTTGCGCAGCTCCTGCGACAGGTACTCGGACTTCTCGACCGACACGGTGCCGACCAGCACCGGCTGGCCCTTCTCGTGCTTCTCGGCGATGTCCTCGACCACGGCGGCGAACTTGGCCGGCTCCGACTTGTAGATCAGGTCGGGCTGGTCGATGCGCAGCGGCGTCTTGTTGGTCGGGATCGGCACCACGCCGAGCTTGTAGATCTGGTGGAACTCGGCGGCCTCGGTGGTGCCGGTACCGGTCATGCCGGAGAGCTTGTCGTACAGGCGGAAGAAGTTCTGCAGGGTGATGGTGGCCAGGGTCTGGTTCTCGTTCTGGACCTCCACCCCCTCCTTGGCCTCGATCGCCTGGTGCATGCCCTCGTTGTAGCGGCGCCCGGCCAGGATGCGGCCGGTGTGCTCGTCGACGATCATGACTTCGCCGTTCATGACGACGTAGTCCTTGTCCTTCTTGTACAGCTCCTTGGCCTTGATGGCGTTGTTCAGGAAGCCGACCAGAGGGGTGTTCACCGACTCGTAGAGGTTGTCGATGCCCAGGTAGTCCTCGACCCGGGTGACGCCCTCCTCCAGGACGCCGACGGTGCGCTTCTTCTCGTCGACCTCGTAGTCGCGGTCGATCTTGAGGCGCAGCACCAGCTTGGCGAAGTCGGCGTACCACTTGGTCGCCTGGTCCGCCGGGCCGGAGATGATCAGCGGGGTGCGGGCCTCGTCGATGAGGATCGAGTCGACCTCGTCGACCACCGCGAAGTTGTGGCCGCGCTGGACGAGTTCGTCCTTCGACCAGGCCATGTTGTCGCGCAGGTAGTCGAAGCCGAACTCGTTGTTCGTGCCGTACGTGATGTCCATCGCGTACTGGCGCTTGCGCTCGGCGGGCGTCATGTTCGCCAGGATCACGCCGACCTCGAGACCGAGGAAGCGGTGCACCCGGCCCATCCACTCCGAGTCGCGCTCGGCGAGGTAGTCGTTGACGGTGATCAGGTGAACGCCCTTGCCCGTCAGCGCGTTCAGGTACGTGGGCAGGGTGCCGACGAGGGTCTTGCCCTCACCGGTGCGCATCTCGGCGACGTAGCCGAGGTGCAGCGCCGCGCCGCCCATGATCTGGACGTCGTAGTGCCGCTGGCCGAGGACGCGCTTGGCCGCCTCGCGGACGGTGGCGAACGCCTCGGGGAGGATGTCGTCCAGCGTCTCGCCGTCGACGATCCGCTGCTTGTACTCGTCGGTCAGCGCGCGCAGCTCGGCGTCGGTGAGGTTGACGAAGTCCTCTTCGATGGAGTTGACCTGGGCAGCAATCCGCTGCAGCTTGCGAAGGATCTTGCCTTCGCCGGCGCGCAGGATCTTGTCGAAGACGGACACTTGAGCGGGCTCCTTGCCTGTATTGGCACTGGACGACTGCACGGGGGGTCCACCCCACCGCACGGGCCATCGTATGCGAGGAGTCCAATGCGCCGGGAGGTGCGTCAGCACGGTATTCCCGTGTCACCCGCCCGTGCACATGGACCGATAGCACCGTCCACCGGGACAAAAGGGTCGACGGGCCGGGGAGTTGGCCCGGAATTCGGATGCCCGCATTCCTCCTGCGGAGAAATAATCCGTCCATGGAACAGCCCCGGAGCGAACTCGTCACCCTCACCACCGACCGCCTGGTCCTGCGGGCCCCGCAGGAGTCCGACATCGACGCGATCTTCGCGGCCTGCCAGGACGCCGAGATCCAGCGCTGGACGGTCGTCCCGGTGCCCTACCGCCGCAAGGACGCCGAGTTCTTCGTCCACACACTGGCACCCGAGGGCGTGGCCAAGGACTCCGAGTTCATCTGGTGCGTGGTCGAGCGCGGGACGGGCCGGCTGGTCGGCGCCCAGGCGGTCACCCGCAAGGCGGACGACCCGGCCGCCGCCTCGGTCGGCTGGTGGACGGTGCAGGAGCAGCGCGGTCGCGGCTACACCGTCGAGGCGGCCCGCGCGGTCGCCCGCTGGGCGCTGACCGACCTCGGGCTGCGCCGCCTCCAGTGGCTCGCCTACGTCGGCAACGACGGCTCGCGCGCGGTCGCCGAGCGGGTCGGCTACCGCTACGAGGGCACCCTGCGCTCGTACGCCGACCAGCGCGGCGTCTTCCAGGACGCCTGGGTCGCCTCGCTGCTCCCCGCCGACCTGGACCGACGGACCGGGCCCGACCAGGACTGACCGCAGGATCGGGCCACGGGACCGGCGCCCGACCCGGCGCCCGACCCGCTGTCGGTGCCCCGGGCTACGCTCCCCGGCATGACCGCTGCCGCCGCCGGGCCCGCGCCCGTCACCGTCCTGGCCGCCGACGACGCCCGCCGGATCGCCCTGCGCGCCCAGGGCCTGCTGGGCGCGCCCGACCGCCGGGCCGGCGCGCGCGGGGTGCTGCGGCACCTGGGCGCCGTCCAGCTGGACACCATCTCGGTGCTGGCCCGCTCGCACGAACTGGTGCCCTACGCCCGGCTGGGCGCGGTCGGCCGCCCGGCGGTCGAGGCGGCCTACTGGGGCGCGGGCACCACCTTCGAGTACTGGTCGCACGCGGCCTGCGTCCTGCCGGTCGAGGAGTGGCCGCTGTTCGCCTTCCGGCGCCGCCGCTACCGCGAGCGCGGCAGCCTCTGGAGCCACCAGGTCGCGCCCGGGACGTACCGGGCGGTGCTCGACAAGCTGCGCGCCGAGGGGCCGTTGACCGCCACCGAGCTGGGCGGGGCCAAGCGGACGGCCGAGTGGTGGGACTGGTCCGACACCAAGATCGCGGTGGAGCGGGCGCTCGCCTTCGGCGACGTGGTCTGCACCGACCGCCGGAGCTGGAAGCGGGTCTACGCGCTGGCCGAACAGGCCGTCCCCGACGCCCTGTTCGGCCAGGACCGGTCCGACGAGGAGTGCCTGCGCACCCTGGTGGCCCAGGCCGGGTCCGCGCTCGGCGTGGCCACCCGGGCCGACCTCCAGGACTACCACCGGCTGCGCGCCGAGGACTTGGACCGGGTGCTCGCGGACACCGGGCTGGTCCCGGTCGAAGTGGCGGGCTGGGGACCGGACGGCGGCCGGGCCGCCGCCTGGGCCGACCCGGCCGCGCTGGCCACCGCACCGCGCGGGCGCCACCGCACCACGCTGCTCTCGCCGTTCGACTCGCTGATCTGGGACCGCGCCCGCACCGAGCGGATCTTCGGCATGACCCACCGGCTGGAGGCCTACACCCCCAAGCACAAGCGGGTGCACGGCTACTTCGCGATGCCGCTGCTCACCGGCGGCCGACTGGTCGGCCGGGTCGACCCGGCCCGGGAGGGCCGCACGCTGGTCGCCCGGCAGGTCTCGCTGACGGACGACCGGGGCGGCGCCCGGCAGGTCGAGGCGCTCGCCACCGCCCTGCACGAGGCGGCCGCCTGGGTCGGCTGCGACGGGGTGCGGGTCGAGGCGCTGCACGACGAACGGCTGCGCCCGGCCCTGGAGAAGCTGCTCGCCCGGTAGCCAAGCGGCGGGCGCCGGTCACCCTATTTCGAGGATCTTCTCCCGCATCGCGTACACCACGGCCTCCATCCTGGAATGCAGTTGGAGCTTTTCCAGGATGTTGCGGACGTGGTTCTTCACCGTGTTCTCGCTGATGAAGAGCTCCTTGGCGATCTCCCGGTTGTTCATCCCGGTCGCCACCAGCTTGAGCACCTCCAGCTCCCGGTCGGTGAGCCGGGGCGCCGGGACGAGGTCCCGGTCGTCGGAGCGCCGCTGGATCATCGACTTGAACTCGGTGAGCAGCTTGGAGGCCATCGACGGGCTGATCTGCGACTGCCCGTCGGCGACCGCCCGGATCGCGGTGGCGACCTCGTCGGTGGAGATCTCCTTGAGCAGGTAGCCGGTGGCCCCCGCCTTGATCGCCTCGTAGAGGTCGGCCTCCTCGTCGCTTATGGTCAGCATGATGATCTTGGTGCTGGGCGCCACGTCCTTGATCGCCGTGCAGGCCTCGATCCCGCTGCGGCGCGGCATCCGGACGTCCATCAGGATGATGTCGGGCAGCAGGTCGGCGGCCTTGAGCACGGCTTCGGCACCGTCCCCGGCCTCGCCGACGACCTTGATGTCCGGCTCCTCCGCCAGCACGATCTCCAGCCCGCGGCGGAACAACGCGTGGTCGTCCACCACCAGGACGCGGATCGGCTCACCCCGGCGCGGCGCGTACGCGGGTTCCTCCTCCGGCCCCGGCGGCAATCCGGTGACCGGTCCCCCAGCGGGCCCCAGCCCGAAGTGATCCCCCATCCGCTCCTCCCCCTTCGCGGGTCGACGTGCGCCCAATCATTCCACGCCCCGCCACCGCCGCGGTCACCCTCCGGCGCCGATTGCCCCGCATCGGGTGACCCCTGGACACAACGGACCCGAGCCCCGTTCGAGCCCGTCCCACCGGCCGGTGCCCGGAACGCGTGGATCGCCCCGGAACGCCGGTGACCCCGGCGGTCGCTGCCGCCGGGGTCACCCCTCCGTGTTCAGCTGCCGGGACGGTCAGTCCTCGTCGACGGACCGACCGATCGCACCGCCGGCGCCGCTGGCCACGCCGGCCGCCATGTCCGGCTGCACGTGGATGACGCCGTAGTGGTAGCCGTGCCGGCGGTAGACGACGCTCGGCAGGCCGCTGTCCTTCTCCACGAACAGGTAGAAGTCGTGGCCGACCAGCTCCATCTCGTAGAGCGCCTGGTCCAGCGCCATGGGGGCGGCCGAGTGGGTCTTCTCCCGGACCACCAGCGGGCCTTCGCCCTCCACTTCCAGGGATCCCATCATGGTCTTGCGGACGGCCCCGTTGGTCTCGCCCTCGTGCGCCGTGGTCTCGGGCAGCGCGGCCAGGGCCGCGGTCGCCTCGGCGACGCTGATGGGGGTGCGGCCGTTCGCGCCGCCCTTGTGCACCCGGCGCCGGTCCGCGGACTTGCGCAGCTGCGCGTCGAGCTTCGCCGAAGCCAGGTCGAGCGCCGCGTACGGGTCGCCGGCGGCGGCTTCGGCCCGGATCACCGGGCCCCGGGTACGGAGAGTGATCTCCACGCGGTCGGACCGGTCGGCCTGCCGCGGGTTGTGCTCCTTGGACACCTCGACGTCGAGGCTGATCACCTTGCCGTCGAACTTCTGGACCTTCTCCAGCTTCTCGGCCACGTGCTCGCGGAACCTCTTGGGCACCTCGGTCTTGCGGCCCTTGACGACGATGTCCACGCAGAACTCCGATCCCTCGTGCTGACGCCGATCCGGGTGCTACCGGACCGGACTGAGCTCCAGCTGGACCAGCCCATCCACTGCCGGCCCCCCGCTCCGCCGCCAGCGGCGGAAACGACTGGCCCTCATCTCACTTCCTCCCCATCAGGGACGGTTGAAACCCCCTGGAGCCTTATCGAACACCTCACGCGGGGTTTTCGCCTCCCCGGGCGGGAAGGGGGGTATGACCCGATACTTCGGGCGGTGCTGGGAGTGGGCGGTCAAACCGTTGCACCCTGTCTACCCTCCTGCGAGTGAAGTATGGGTAAATACCTGGACAACGCCCCCCATACGGCGGATCCTTTGCTGACTCTCCGTGCCGAAGCCGCCAGGAGCAGCCGTGCCGCCGACCCCCTCGCCCGCCCGTCCGCCGTCCGCACGGACACCGTTCGGCCACGCACTGGCCGGGCTGCTGGACGTCCTGCTCCCCGCCGACTGCGCGGGCTGCGGCGCCGAGCGCACCCAGCTCTGCCCGGCCTGCCGGCACGCGCTGACCGCCACCCGGCCCGGCCCCACCCTGCTGCCCTGGGCGCACGCGGCCGCGCCGTACGCGGACCCGGTCCGGCAACTGCTGCTCGCCCACAAGGAACGCGGCGCGCTGCGCCTGGCCGGACCGCTCGGCGAGGCGCTCGGACGGGCGGTGCGCTCCGCCCTGGGGGCGCGCGCCGGGGCCGCGCCGCTGCTGCTGGTCCCGATGCCCTCGGCCCGCGCCGCCGTGCGCGCCCGGGGGCACGACCCGACGCTGCGGCTGGCCGGGGCCGCCGCCCGCTCGCTGCGCCGGGCCGGGCTGGACGCCCGGGCCGCTCCGCTGCTGCGGCACGCCCGTCCGGTCGCCGACCAGGCCGGGCTGAACGCCGCCGAGCGGCGGCGCAACCTGCACGGCGCGCTCACCGTCCTGCCGCGCGCCCGTCGGGGCCTGGCCGACCGTCAGCCGGTGCTGGTGGACGACCTGGTGACCACCGGGGCGAGCCTGGCCGAGGCCGCCAGGGCCCTGGCCGACGCCGGACTGCCGGCCCGCGCCGCCGCCACCGTCGCGGCCACCGCGGTGCACCCGCCGGGTCAGTACACCTAGAGCCGGTCAGCCCGGGTAGAAGTACGAGCGGGCCTTGTCCACCAACTGGGCTTCCCGCCACTGGTTGTTGACCAGCCGGTAGACGGTGCCCGCGGCCACCGCGAGCACCGGCGAGGGCTGGGCCAGGATGTAGCCGCGGGACTCCGCCGTCGAGATCGACTGCGGGGAGGACGGCAGGCCGTTGCCGGTCTGCAGCTGACCGTCCGTGCTCTGCGAGCCGTCGGTGCTGATGTAGTACAGCTGCTGGGGGCGGTCCTGCTCCTTGCCGAGCACCAGCAACTGGTCGGTCTCCGACCAGGACACCGAGGCGACGTCGACGAGCGAGGGGGCCGCCGGGCGGACGCCGGTGATCCGCACGGTCGGCGCCTGCGGCGTGCCGCCGTGCTCCACCCGCCCGAACATCAGTGAACTCCCGTTCACCCCGGGGGACTTGACCACCAGGGCGATCCGGGCGCCGTCCGAGGAGAGCTTCAACGCCTGCACCGTCTGCCCGGTCAGCCCGTCCACCGGCGCGGTGTACGTCTTGCCGCCGCGCACCATGACCACCCGCGGGTTCTGCGGGTTGCGGTCCACCACCCAGAGGTCGCCGCGGCCGTCCCAGCTGGGCGAGGCGAGGCCGTCGTCCTTGGCGCCGGCCTTCGCCGGGGAGCTGAGCACCGGTTCGGGCATCGTCGCCGCGCCGGCCTGCAGCGGCACCGCGTAGAGCTGGTGGCCGTCGTCCGAGAGCGCGGCGGCCTGGGCGCCGTCCCGGCTGACCGCGACGGCGCCCAGGACGGGCGCTCCGCTCGCGTGCGGCTTGCCGAGCACCCCGGGCACCGGGTCGCCGGTGTGCCCGTCGTCGGCCGCCATCAGGGCGCCGTTGTCGGCGCGCTGGTAGTACTGCTGCACGGGCAGTCGCCCGGCCAGCGCGCCGGGGCCGACGGCCGGGTCGTCGGTGCGGCTGGCCGTGCAGGAGCCCCGCTGACCGCGCAGTTCCAGCCGTTCGACCTGGCCCTTGCCCTGGTCGGCGAAGGTGTAGAAGAGCTGGGCCGCCATCCGCCGGCAGGCCAGCGGGTCGGCCAGGTCGGCCCCGCCGACCTGCACGTGGGCGATCCGGCTGTCGTCGATGCTCACCTTGTCGACCGTGGTGCCGGTCGGGAAGGCCGTCCGGACCACCGGCGAGAGCCAGGTCGACGGCCCGGAGACCAGCGCCTTGGCGGCCGAGGTCAGCGGGTCGATCCGGCGGCGCAGGTAGATCGGGTCGGCTATCAGCACCTCCTGGCCGCCGTTGGCGGGGGCCGGCACGGACGGGTCGGGGGTGCTGTAGAAGAAGCGCTCGACCTGCCGGAAGCTGTTCCGGAAGTTGGTCTCGTTCATGATCACGCCGGGCGGCAGCGAATCGATCCGCCAGTCGCCGTCGTGCTCGCGCACGAAGGTGAAGTCGAAGACGTTGTTGTTCTGCCCCGCCACCAGCAGGTAGGAGTGCTTGTCGTCGACCTTGGCCACCAGCTGCCCGGAGACCGTCGACGAGTACTTGGTGTCGGCGTCGGCGACCTGGTCCAGCGGGATCTTCGTGGCGGAGAGCACCTGGATGCCCGCGTCCGGGTTCCAGCTCGCCGCGGCGCGCTCGGTGAGGTACTTGCGCGCGGTCTCGTAGCCCTCGTCGGCGGTCACCGCGTCCAGGAACCCGGTCAGCAGCTCGCGCGGCTTGGCGCCCTTGCCGGGCGCCACCGGGAAGACCCTGGCCTGCAGGTTCTTGTCGGCCGAGCCCTGGGACAGCTCCACCTTAGTGATGCCGCCGGAGTCCGGCATGGCCGCGCAGCCGCTCGCCACCAGGGTGACGAGCACCGCGCCGGCCACCGCCACGAGCAGCGGCGCGGGGCCGGTCCTCGCGCTCCCGCCCACGGACCGACGCCCGCCCACGGACCGACGCCCGCCCACGGACCGACGCCGGGGCAGGCCCCTAGTCGTGTTGCTCGTCCTTCGCACGCTGCGACCCCTCCAGGTCCGTCCCACCCGTCACGTCCGGCTCCGCCGTACGCTGCGCCACCGACGGCCGTCCGGGCGTCGGGTCCACCATGACCTGGGCGCCGATGACGCCGTAACCGGCCCCCGCCGTCCGCACGTCCGAGGGGTCCGCGCGCGGCCCCTCGGGCAGCCGGCTCCGGCCCAGTCCGGGGCCGATGTTCAGCACTCCGCCGAGGCCGCTGCCCAGCCCGTTGCCGGGCCCCTCCGGCGCCTCGGCCTGCTCCTCGGCGGCGGTCATCGCCGTGGCGCCCGCCGGGGCGATCGCCCGCCGGTACGGCGTGCCGTACGCGCCCAGGCCCCGGTTGTTGCGGGAGTCCTCCGGCTCCAGCCGGAACGGCGCCCGGTTGATCTCGCCGCCGCGGGTGCGCGGCAGGGTCAGCCGGAAGTGCGAGCCGCCGCCGGGCTCGCCCCAGGCCTGGAGCCAGCCGCCGTGCAGGTGGGCGTCCTCGACCGCGATGGACAGGCCCAGCCCGGTGCCGCCGGTGGTGCGCACCCGGGACGGGTCCGCCCGCCAGAAGCGGTGGAACACCCGGGAGGCCTCGCCCGGCTTGAGTCCGATGCCGTAGTCGCGCACGCCGACCGCGACGGCGCCGTCGGCCGAGCCGAGGCGCACGACCACGTCGCGGCCCTCGCCGTGCTCCAGCGCGTTGACCACCAGGTTGCGCAGGATGCGCTCGATCCGGCGGGAGTCCACCTCGGCGAGCACCGGCTCGCCGTCACCGCGGATCACCACGGCGCTGCCCTTGGCCTCGGCCAGCGGTTCGGCGGCCTCGACCACCCGGCCGACGATCTCCCGCAGGTCGACCGGCTCGGCGTCCAGGATCGCGGCGCCGGCATCGAAGCGGCTGATCTCCAGCAGGTCGGCGAGCAGCGACTCGAAGCGGTCGAGCTGGCCCTGGAGCAGCTCCGCCGAGCGGGCCGCCATCGGGTCCAGGTCCTCGCGGCTGTCGTAGATCAGGTCGGCGGCCATCCGGACCGTGGTCAGCGGGGTGCGCAGCTCGTGCGAGACGTCCGAGACGAAGCGCCGCTGCACCCGGGAGAGCTCCTCCAGCTGGCGGATCTGCGCCTGGAGGGCGTTGGCCATCCGGTTGAACGACTCCCCGAGGCGGGCGATGTCGTCCGTCCCGGTCACCTTCATCCGCTCTTCCAGGTGTCCGTCGGCGAGCCGCTCGGAGATGCCCGCGGCCATCCGGACCGGGGTGACCACCTGGCGCACCACGACCCAGGCGATGCCGCCCATCAGGATCACCACGAACACGCCGGCGGTCGCCAGGGTGCCGGTGATCAGGTTGAGGGTGTCGGTCTCCTGGCCGAAGGAGAACACGTAGAACAGCTGGTAGCTGGTGTCGGCCGGGCCGACGAACTGCATGCCGAGGGCCAGCCCGGGCTCGCTCTTGCCGCCGCCCTCGGGCGAGCGGTGGATCCGGGTCGGCTGGTCGAACATCTGGCCGGGCTCTTCGAAGAGCTTCGCACGCAGGCTGTCCGGGATGCTGCTGGGCTGGATGTCGCCCGAGTAGCGCGGCGCGAAGCCGGCGCTGTCCGGCACGACCGTCCCGGTGCCGGGGGCCATCGCGATCACCGAGTAGACCGTCTGCCCGCTCGCGGCGAGGTCGTTGACCTGGCGCAGCAGCCAGGTGCCGGTCTCCGCGGTGCTCGGGTCGACGGCGCCGCGCAGCGCCTGGTCCCGGGCCTCGTCGATCTTCTTCTGCTCGACCTGGAAGCCGATCCGGGCCTGCGCCCGGGCCGCGTCGATCTTGGTGTCGAGCAGGCCGGTGCGCACCTGCGCCACCACGACCACGCCCAGCACCAGGACCACCGCGATGGAGGCCAGCAGGGACACCGCGACCACGCGCAACTGGATCGACCGGCGGTACAGCGTGGTGACCCGGCGGGCCGGGCGCCTGAGCTGACGCTTCATCAGACCGAACACTCCGGACGGGCCGCGACGGCGGCGGGTGGTCGAACTCAGCACGTCCCCGCGCACGGCCCCCGCCCCGTCGGTCGCGGAACCCGACGGGGTGTCGTCAGCCCGGTCCGTCACGTCAGCTGGGTCCGGCCTTGTAGCCGACGCCGCGGACGGTCACCACGATCTCGGGGCGCTCCGGGTCCTTCTCGATCTTGGAACGGAGGCGCTGCACGTGGACGTTGACCAGGCGGGTGTCCGCCGCGTGGCGGTAGCCCCACACCTGCTCCAGCAGCACCTCGCGGGTGAACACCTGCCAGGGCTTGCGGGCCAGCGCGACCAGCAGGTCGAACTCCAGCGGGGTCAGCGGGATGCTGCGCCCGTCCCGCTTCACCGAGTGGCCGGCCACGTCGATCACCAGGTCGCCGATGGTCAGCTGCTCGGGCGTCGGCTCCTCGGCACGGCGCAGCCGCGCGCGCACCCGGGCCACCAGCTCCTTGGGCTTGAACGGCTTGGTGACGTAGTCGTCGGCGCCGGACTCCAGGCCCACCACGACGTCGACCGTGTCGGTCTTCGCGGTCAGCATGACGATCGGGACGCCGGACTCGGCCCGGATCTGCCGGCACACGTCGATGCCGTCCCGGCCGGGCAGCATCAGGTCGAGCAGGACCAGATCGGGCTTGCTCTCCCGGAACGCGGCTAGCGCCTTGTCCCCATCCGCGACGAAAAACGGCTCAAAACCCTCACCACGCAACACGATGCCGAGCATCTCGGCCAGTGCGGAGTCGTCATCAACGACGAGGACGCGTCCCTTCATGGGTCCATCTTCTCATTACCGGATTGTGACCTGCCGCACAGCAGTGCCATTGCTCCACAACGGCCAACTCCACCGCCGTCGAATTCCGGCCATACCGGGCGAATAGCCCTCCTCGGAGCGCCTCCGAACTGTCCGGAACCCGCCGTCCGACCCCCCGGCGGCCCCCGTTGTCGATCAGCAACCGGATACCCCTGGGGCGTCTCCGGGCCCCATGGCACGATGGGCGCTGCGCGCGGGCGAAAGATCCGCCCGGAGCCGCGCCCAGGACGCCCCTCCGAGGAGCAGTGATGACCGACACTCCGGGCTGGGCCTCGCCCAGCTCGTCCGAGCCACCCCGCGACGGCACCCGGCCCCCGGCCGACGCGCCCGCCGCCGTGCCCGGGCCGTCGGCACCCCCTCAGGCCGCACCCGCCTGGGGCGCCCAGTACGGACAGCCGAACCGCGGCGCCCAGCCCCCCGGCCAGGGCCCGTACGGCTGGGAGAGCGCGCGCAGCCCCCGGCCCGGCGTCATCCCGCTGCGCCCGCTCAGCATCGGCGAACTGCTCGACGGCGCCGTCACCACCGTCCGCCGGAACTGGCGCACCGCGCTCACCCTCTCGCTCGGCATCGCCGTCGTCGACCAGGCCGGCGCCTTCGTCGCCAAGCTGCTGGTCAAGGGCCGTACCGGCGCCTCCACCCAGCTGCTCACCCTGCTCGCCACCATGCCGCTGTCGCTGCTGCTCGACGCGCTGGCCGTCGCCCTGCTCACCATCGTGGTCAGCCGCGCCGTCCTCGGCCGACCGGTGACCGCCGGCGACGCCTGGCGCGACGCCCGCCCCCGGCTGCTGCAACTGCTCGGGCTCACCGTGCTCACCACCCTGATGAGCGTCGGCGTGGTGCTGCTCGGCTTCACCCCGCTGATCGGCTACACGGCGGGCGGCTCGGACACGCCCGGCACCGCGGCCCTGCTGTTCCTGGTCGGCCTGCTGACCGTCCCGGTCGGCCTCTGGCTGCTGATCCGCTACAGCCTGGCCGCCCCCGCGCTGATGCTGGAGAAGCAGGGCGTGGTGACCGCGCTCTCGCGCTCCCGCCGGCTGGCCCGCGGCTCCTGGTGGCGGATCCTCGGCATCGTCCTGCTGAGCCGGGTGCTGGCCGGGATCGTCGGAGTGACCCTCGCCATCCCGTTCCGCTTCCTCGGCCTGGTCCTCGGCCTCGGCTCCATGGACCGGCTCGGCGACACCGCCCACGAGTCCGTCGGCATGATGGTGCTGACCGCGCTCGCCGGGATCATCGCCTCCGCCCTGACCACCCCGTTCCTGGCCGCCGTCGGCGTGCTGGTCTACATCGACCAGCGGATCCGCCGCGAGGCCCTGGACATCGAGCTCGCCCGCGCCGCCGGACTGCCCGAACAGGGCGGCACCGGCTGGAGCGGCCACGCCGACCAGACCACCGCGAGGCACTGAACCGGATGCCTATCTGGGGGGACAGGCTCCTCGCCGCCGGCGGCGCCCCGGTCACCGTTCCACGGGACCCGGCCCGCGACGCCGCCCGCGACGAGCTGCTCAAGGCCGAGTACCACAAGAACGACCCGAGCGTCCTGGAACGGGTCATCGACTGGATCTGGGACCACATCGACCGCGCCATGGGCAGCATCTCCGGCGGGGGCACCGACGGCACCACCGGACTGGTGCTCTTCCTGGTCGTCGCCGCGGTGATCGCCGCCGCCCTCTGGTGGCGCCTCGGCGCGCCCAAGCGCGCCGCCCGCACCGACTACGGCGTGTACGGCGTCGCCGGCCCGCGCACCGCCGCGCAGTACCGCGCCGACGCCGCCGGGCACGCCGCCGCCGGCCGCTGGACCGAAGCCGTCCGCGAGCAGATGCGCGCGCTGGTCCGGGCCCTGGAGGAGCGCACCCTGCTCGACACCCGCCCCGGCCGCACCGCCGACGAGGCCGCCGCCGAAGCCGGCCGGGCCCTGCCCGACCAGGCCGCCGCACTGACCGCCGCCGCCCGCACCTTCGACGACATCGCCTACGGCGAGCGCACCGCCGACCAGGCCGCCTACCAGCTGCTGCTGGACCTCGACCGGGCCCTGGAGCGCAGCCGCCCGGTGCTCGCCCACGCCGCGGCCACCGCCCCGGCGCCGGCCCCGACCCCGACCCCGGGAGGAGCGGCATGACCAGCACCGCCCCGGCTCCCCCCACCCCCGAACGACCCGCCGCCGACGCCGCACCGACCAGCCTCGCCCCCACCGGGCGCGGCCTGGCCCGCCGCGCCCGCTGGTACCTGGTCGCCCTCGCCGTCCTGCTGGTCGCCGCCGTCGGCCTCGCCGTCCTCAACACCGGCCACCGCTACCCGCCGCTCGACCCCCGCTCCTACGACGCCGACGGCACCCACGCCGTGGTCGCCCTGCTCCAGGGCCAGGGCGTCCGGACCGAACTGCGCACCGACCCCACGGCCCCCGCCGACGGCGCCGACACCCTGGTGCTGCCCGAACCCGACCTGCTGAGCCCGGCCGAGCTGCGCGCCGTCGCCGCCGCCCGGCACCGGCGGCTGGTCCTGATCAACCCCGGCCCGGCCGCCCTCAGCACGCTCGCCCCCGGCATCCGCACCTCCGACGAGGTCGGCGGCGTCCCGTTCACGTCCGTCCGCAGCACCCACCCGGGCTGCGCCCTCCCCGAAGCCGTACGGGCCGGCGCCGCCGCGATGGGCGGCACGCTCTACACCAGCGGCAGCCGAGGCGACGGCTGCTACCCGTACCACCACGGCTACCCGCTGGTCAGCACCCCCGACGACGGCGGCGGCAACGTCATCGTCCTCGGCAGCGGCGAGTTCCTGCAGAACCGCAGGCTCGCCGACGACGGCAACGCCTCGCTCGCCCTCGGCCTGCTCGGCTCACAGCCCCGCCTCACCTGGCACCTGCCCGACTACTCCGCGCCGGTCGCCGAGGGCACCCCGCGCAAGAGCTTCGGCGACTACATCCCGAAGGGCTGGCACTGGGCCTCCTACCAACTGGCCGTCGCCGCCGTGCTCGCCGCGCTCTGGCGGGCCCGCCGACTCGGCCCGGTGGTCAGCGAGAACCTGCCCGTGGTGGTCCGCGCCGCCGAGACCACCGAGGGCCGCGCCCGCCTCTACCGGCGGGCCAAGGCCCACGGCCGCGCCGCCGAGGCGCTGCGCCGCGCCACCGCCCACCGCCTCGCCCCCGCCCTGGGCCTCCCGCTCCAGGCCGGCGGACCGGAGCCGGAGGCGCTCTGCGCGGCCGTCGCCGACCGCCTCCCCACGCGACCCGCCGGGGACGTCCGGGCCCTGCTGTACGGCCCGCCCCCGACCGACGACGCCGCACTGCTGCGGCTCGCCGACGACCTCGACGCCCTCGAAAGGCAGGTACGGAACCCGTGACCGAACAGGCAACCGCCCAGCTCCGCATCACCCCCGGCACGGCGCCCGCCACCCCCGTCACCGACCCGCGCGCGGCCCTGACCGCCCTGCGCGCCGAGATCGGCAAGGCCGTCGTCGGCCAGGACGCCGCCGTCACCGGCCTGGTGGTGGCCCTCCTCTGCGGCGGCCACGTGCTGCTGGAGGGCGTCCCCGGCGTCGCCAAGACCCTGCTGGTGCGCACCCTGTCCACGGCGCTCAGCCTGGGGACCAAGCGCATCCAGTTCACCCCCGACCTGATGCCCGGCGACGTCACCGGCTCGCTCGTCTACGACGCCCGCACCGCCGAGTTCTCCTTCCAGCCCGGCCCGGTCTTCACCAACCTGCTGCTCGCCGACGAGATCAACCGCACCCCGCCCAAGACCCAGGCCGCCCTGCTGGAGGCCATGGAGGAGCGGCAGGTCACCGTCGACGGCGAACCGCGCGCGCTGCCCGTCCCGTTCCTGGTCGCCGCGACCCAGAACCCGGTCGAGTACGAGGGCACCTACCCGCTGCCCGAGGCCCAGCTGGACCGCTTCCTGCTCAAGCTGATCCTCCCGCTGCCCGACCGCGACCAGGAGTTCCAGGTCCTGTCCCGGCACGCCTCCGGCTTCGACCCCAAGGACCTCGCCGCCGCCGGCGTCCGCCCGGTCGCCGGGCCCGAGCACCTGGCCGCCGCCCGCGAGCAGATCGCGAAGCTCACCGTCTCGCCCGAGATCCTGGCGTACATCGTCGACCTCTGCCGGGCCACCCGCCAGTCCCCGTCGCTGTCGATCGGCGTCTCCCCGCGCGGTGCCACCGCGCTGCTCGCCGCCTCGCGCGCCTGGGCCTGGCTGGCCAGGCGGGACTACGTCACCCCGGACGACGTCAAGGCGCTCGCCCTGCCCACCCTGCGGCACCGCGTCGCGCTGCGCGCCGAGGCCGAGATGGAGGGCGTCACCGCCGACTCCGTCATCCAGGCCGTCCTCGCCCAGACGCCCGCCCCCCGCTGATCCACCACCGGTAGGCGTACCGGGTCCTCGAACACACCGGGCTTCCGAAGGAGCGCACCCGCATGGCCCTCACCGGGCGAACCGCCCTGATCGCCGCGCTCGGCGCGCTCTTCGTGGGCCTCCTGCTGCCCTCCTGGACCGGGATCGGAGCCGTCACCGGCGCCGTCCTGCTCGCCGTCCTGGTCGACCTGGTGCTCGCCGCCCCCGTCCGCAGCCTGCGGATCGCCCGGGGCGGCGACACCACCGTCCGGCTCGGCGACACCGCCTCGGTCGAACTGACCGTCAACAACACCTCCGGACGGCCGCTGCGGGCCCTGGTCCGCGACGCCTGGGCCCCCTCCGCCTGGCGCCCCGGCACCTCCGAGACCGCCTCCCGGCACCCCCTCGCCGTCCCCGGCGGCGAACGGCGCCGCGCCGTCACCGTGCTCACCCCTGGCCGCCGCGGCGACCACCACGCCCACCGCGTGACGGTCCGCTCGCTCGGCCCGCTCGGCCTGGCCGGCCGCCAGGGCTCCCACCACGTCCCCTGGACGGTCCGCGCCCTCCCCCCGTTCAACAGCCGCAAGCACCTGCCCTCCCGGCTCGCCCGGCTACGCGAACTCGACGGCCGGACCTCGGTGCTGACCCGGGGCCAGGGCACCGAGTTCGACTCGCTGCGGGAGTACCTGCCCGGCGACGACGTCCGCTCCATCGACTGGCGCGCCAGCGCCCGCCGCAACACCGTCGCCGTCCGCACCTGGCGCCCCGAACGCGACCGGCACATCCTGATCGTCCTCGACACCGGCCGCACCTCGGCCGGCCGCGTCGGCGACGCCCCCCGCCTGGACGCCGCCCTCGACGCCGCCCTGCTGCTCACCGCCCTCGCCACCCGCGCCGGCGACCGGGTCGACCTGCTCGCCCACGACGCCCGCAAGCGCGCCTCGGTCATCGGCAGCTCCCCCAGCGAGATCCTGCCGTCCTTCACCAACGCGATGGCCCTGCTGGAACCCGCGCTGCACGAGACCGACATGCGCGCGCTGGTCTCCACCGCGCTCACGATGGCGCCGCACCGCTCGCTCGTCGTACTGCTCACCGGCCTGGACGCGGCCTCCGTCGAGGACGGCCTGCGCCCACTGCTGCCGCTGCTCACCAAGCGCCACGAGGTCGTCCTCGCCTCCGTCGCCGACCCGCACCTGGACGTGCTGGCCGCCGGCCGCGGCACCGTGGAGGCCGTCTACGGTGCCGCCGCCGCCGAACAGACCCGCGCCGACCGCCGGAACACCGCCGACCGCCTCACCCGCAGCGGGGTCACCGTCCTCGACGCCCCACCGGCCCAGATCGCCCCGGCGCTGGCGGACACCTACCTGGCGCTCAAGGCGGCCGGCCGGCTCTGAGGCACCGGATCAGGTGCGGCGGCCGGCGTTGAGCCGGGCCGCCTGGCGCGTGAGGTGGTCGCGCTCCGCGAGGTTGGACGCCCTGCGGGCCGCCTCGGCGTACAGCCGGGCCGCCACCACCGGCTCCCCGGCACGCTCGTGGAGGTACGCCGCGGCGGCCGCGTACCGGGGCAGCGCCTCGTCCAGTTCACCGAGCGCCGCCAGGCCGGCCCGCGGCCCGTCGGCCTCACCGACCGCCACCGCACGGTTCAGCCGCACCACCGGACTGTCCGTCAGCCGCACCAACTCGTCGTACCACTCGACGATCTGCACCCAGTCGGTCTCCCCGGCGGTGGGCGCGTCGGCGTGCAGCGCCGCGATGGCCGCCTGGGCCTGGAACTCCCCCAGCCGGTCCCGGGCCAGGGCCGTCTGCAGGATGCCGACGCCCTCCGCGATCGCGCCGGTGTCCCAGAGCCGCCGGTCCTGCTCCGCGAGCGGCACCAGACTTCCGTCGGGTCCGGTCCGGCCGGCCCGCCGGGCGTGGTGCAGCAGCATCAGCGCCAGCAGCCCCGCCACCTCGGGGTGGTCGATCGCCGCCGCCAGCTGCCGGGTCAGCCGGATCGCCTCGGCGGCGAGGTCGACGTCCCCGGAGTAGCCCTCGTTGAACACCAGGTAGAGCACCCGCAGCACGGTCGCGACGTCGCCCGGCCGATCGAGGCGGACCGCCGAGACGGTGCGCTTGGCCCGGCTGATCCGCTGCGCCATGGTCGCCTCGGGCACCAGATAGGCCTGGGCGATCTGCCGGGTGGTCAGCCCACCGAGCGCGCGCAGGGTGAGCGCGACCGCGGAGGACGGCGTCAACGACGGGTGGGCGCACAGGAAGTAGAGCTGCAGGGTGTCGTCCACCGAGGCCGCCGGACCGGGCTCCGGCTCCTGGTCGACCAGGTCCTCCCGGCGGCGACGGGCGGTGTCCGCCCTGGTCGCGTCGAGGAACTTCCGCCAGGCGACGGTGACCAGCCAGCCCTTCGGATCCCGCGGCGGATCACCCGCCCAGACGCGGACCGCCTCGACCAGCGCCTCCTGCACGGCGTCCTCGGCCGCCGCGAAGTCGGCTCCGCGGCGGACGAGGACACCCAGCACACCCGGGGTGAGGCCCCGGATCAGGGCCTCGTTCATCGGGAAGGTCACGGGAGAGGTCACTCCGTGACGGTCGGCGGCATCGCCAGGAACGGACGCAGCTCCAGCCACTCGTGGATCGGCTTCCCACCGGCCCCCGGGGCCGCCGACAGCTCACCGGCCAGCTCCAGGGCGCGCTCGTGGCTGTCCACGTCGATCACCATCCAGCCGGCGATGAGGTCCTTGGTCTCCGCGAACGGACCGTCCGTCACCGGCGGCCGCCCCTCGCCGTCGTACCGCACCCACGACCCCTCGGGCGCGAGCGCCTGGGCGTCGACGAACTCGCCGGTCTGCTCCAGCCGGGCCGCGAAGTCCTGCATGTACGTGATGTGCGCCGTGACCTCCTCCGGCGTCCACTGGTCCATCGGCGCGCAGTTGACCGGAGTCGGGGCGCCTCGGTAGTGCTTGAGCAGCAGGTACTTGGCCATCGTGCTTCTCCTTCGGAGCTCGTGCGACCCATTGTGGCCGCGCTCACCCCTGGGACGGAGCCGGCCACGGGTTCTCGACACGACCGGCCAAGATTTTTTCGCCCGTGGTCCTGTCGTCCGCCGGTTGTCCCGGAAATGCGAAAAGGCCCACCCGGTCACCCGGGTGGGCCTTCTCTGAATGATTGTTCGGCGGCGTCCTACTCTCCCACAGGGTCCCCCCTGCAGTACCATCGGCGCTGTGAGGCTTAGCTTCCGGGTTCGGAATGTAACCGGGCGTTTCCCTCACGCTATGACCACCGAAACACTATGAAACTGTCAACCGCACCAACCCGTGAACTTCTCCCCGGGTCGGGGTCGTTGTTTCAGAACAACACAGTGGACGCGAGCAACTGAGGACAAGCCCTCGGCCTATTAGTACCGGTCAACTCCACCCCTTACAGGGCTTCCATATCCGGCCTATCAACCCAGTCGTCTACTGGGAGCCTTACCCTCTCAAGGAGGTGGGAGTGCTCATCTCGAAGCAGGCTTCCCGCTTAGATGCTTTCAGCGGTTATCCCTCCCGAACGTAGCCAACCAGCCATGCCCTTGGCAGGACAACTGGCACACCAGAGGTTCGTCCGTCCCGGTCCTCTCGTACTAGGGACAGCCCTTCTCAACACTCCTACGCGCACAGCGGATAGGGACCGAACTGTCTCACGACGTTCTAAACCCAGCTCGCGTACCGCTTTAATGGGCGAACAGCCCAACCCTTGGGACCTACTCCAGCCCCAGGATGCGACGAGCCGACATCGAGGTGCCAAACCATCCCGTCGATATGGACTCTTGGGGAAGATCAGCCTGTTATCCCCGGGGTACCTTTTATCCGTTGAGCGACGGCGCTTCCACAAGCCACCGCCGGATCACTAGTCCCTACTTTCGTACCTGCTCGACCCGTCAGTCTCACAGTCAAGCTCCCTTGTGCACTTACACTCAACACCTGATTGCCAACCAGGCTGAGGGAACCTTTGGGCGCCTCCGTTACTCTTTAGGAGGCAACCGCCCCAGTTAAACTACCCACCAGACACTGTCCCTGATCCGGATCACGGACCCAGGTTAGACATCCAGCACGACCAGAGTGGTATTTCAACGTCGACTCCACAACAACTGGCGTTGCTGCTTCAAAGTCTCCCACCTATCCTACACAAGCCGAACCGAACACCAATATCAAGCTATAGTAAAGGTCCCGGGGTCTTTCCGTCCTGCTGCGCGAAACGAGCATCTTTACTCGTAATGCAATTTCACCGGGCCTATGGTTGAGACAGTCGAGAAGTCGTTACGCCATTCGTGCAGGTCGGAACTTACCCGACAAGGAATTTCGCTACCTTAGGATGGTTATAGTTACCACCGCCGTTTACTGGCGCTTAAGTTCTCAGCTTCGCC